>CAYWNR010000541.1:0-2668 GCA_964459705.1 uncultured Gemmatimonadaceae bacterium
CAGGAACACACGCGCGCCGTCCTCGCTCCAGCTGACCGACGCCCGATCGCTGATCACCCAGCCCTCCGGGAAGCCCTCGGCCTTCGCCGTGAGCGTCTTCGGCTTCAGCGCCGGGTCGGCGAGCGCCGCGCGGATGTCCGGAACCACGAGCAGCGTGTTGTCGCGCTCCAGCATCTTCGGCACGTCCTCGCCCTTGAGCACGGCGACGCCGGTCCCCGCATCGTTCCACGCCAACTGGCCGTACTGCTTCGCGTCGTTGTCGAGAGCGCGCGTGCTTCCGGTCGCGAGGTCCATGACGAAAACACCGTTCCCGTCGCGCACCGACGCGTCCACCGTGTACGCGAGCTTGTCGCCCGCGCGGTTGAACTCCGCGTCGCCCACACTGCCAAGAAGCTGGCTCCGGCCCGTCGCCAATTCGAGCAGGATCGCGTCCGAGCCGCGTGCCGACGCACCGGAGGCGGCGCCGCCTCGTCCGCCTCCGAAACCGCCGCCGCCTCGACCACCACGGCCGCCGCCCGCCGCCGGGCGGTTGCGCAGCAGCGCGTACTTCGAGGTGCGCGAAAACGTCGCCGACTGCATGTCGCGCCAGCGGCGAGTCGTTCCCGTGGCCAGCTCCCGGATCTCGAGCCGGCGAAGCGATGCGGACGCCGCACCGCCACCACGGGCGCCCTGCGCTGCGGGCGTCTCGGTACTGCCGCCGCCAGCCGAGCCGCGTCCGCCCCGGCCACCGCGCGGCGGCACCGAGTCCACCTGGTACGCGATCCAGCGCGCGTCGGGAGAGAATACTCCGTTCGACGCGTTCGCGATGGCCGTGTCACGGTCGGTCTGCTGGTCGAGAATGTGCAGCTCGGGCTTCGCATCACGCTGCGCGACGTTGGTGAATCGATAGACCCACGTCACCCACCGCCCGTCGCTCGATATGGCCTGGCTCCCGATGGTGCGCCAGCGGCCGTAGTCGTCCACCGCCAGCACCTTCTGTCCCCCCGCCGCCGCGGCTTCCGCCGTCTGGGCCCGAAGGGGCGGAGTCGCTGAAGCCAGCGCGAGCATGGCCAGGAGAACGGACAGGAAGGAGTGGCGCGCCTGCGCCGTCGGGCGAGCGGTGTTGCCGATTCTGGACACGGTATCTCTCGACTTTCTGAGGAACCGCGCAAGATACGACGGGGGCGAGCCCCGGCGCACGCCCCCGTCGGAATCGCCGGGGTCCGCACGCCCCCTCCGGTCGCACCGCACCTCCCCGTGGCCCGCCCATCGTAACGGTTTTGCACCACGCCCATCTCGAACCGGCAGACGTCGCACTCCCAGGGAACGGCGCTCCGCCATCGGCGTAACAAGTGCCTGCAGGTCTTTCGGATGGCAGGCGACGACGCCCACCGGGTTCCCCGCCGCCCCCGCCGGCATCGGTCCCCGGAAAGTGCACAGCGTCGTTCGGGCCGTGGTGGGAATCGCACGGTTCACCGCGCTGGCCGTCCGCCACGACGAGCGTGCGTCGCGGCGGGCCGCTGGCGCGGCGTTCGATATCCGGCGAGACGCGTGGGGGAACAACGAAAGGCAATCGGATGGGAGAGGCAGGCGTGAGGGACCACGGAGCGTCACAGCCCGGAACGCGGTTCTGGGTGCTCGTGCTGGCGGTGGCCGCGTCGGCGTGCGCGAAATCGGAGGCGGCTCCGCCCGTCATGCCGCCGGCCCAGGTCGGGATCGTCACGGTGGCACCGCACCCGGTCCCGCTGACCTACGAGTTCACGGGCCAGGTCGAGCCGTTCCGGCGCGTGGAGGTGCGGGCCCGTGTCGATGGGATCATCCAGGAACGGCCGTTCACGGAGGGCGCGGTGGTCCAGCGGGGCCAGCTCCTCTACCGCCTCGACCGCGTGCGCTACGAGGCGGCATGGCGGAGCGCGAAGGCCACGTACGAGAACGACACGCTGGCGCTCGCGCGGCTGTCCGCGCTGCTGCCCCGGCACGCCGTCGCGCAGCAGGACGTGGACAACGCCCGGACCGCGGTGGACGCGTCCCGGGCCACCCTCGACAAGGCCACGAAGGACCTGAACGACACCGAGATCCGCGCCGAGATCACGGGACGCGTGGGACGCACGCGGCTCCAGACCGGCGCGCGCGTGACGGGCGCCGGCGACCTGCTCACCACCATCGACCAGCTCGACCCGGTGTACGTCGCCTTCCACCCGTCCTCGGCACAGGTGATCGCCTGGCGAGCGAAGCCGGCGGACCGTTCCCTGATCCAGCCGGGAAGCGGGCTCGCGGTGCGGGTGCTGAACTCATCGGGATCGCTCGTTCCGGCGGTCGGCCGGCTCGACTACGTGTCGCCCACGCTCGACTCGGCGACCGAGACACAGGAGTTCCGCGCGACGTTCGCCAACGGCAGCGGCGCCCTGGTCCCCGGCGAGTTCGTGCACGTGCGCCTCGAGGGCTTCGTCGAGGCGGACGCCATCACCGTGCCGCAACGCGCCGTGCAGCAGGGGCTGGCCCGCCAGTTCGTCTACGTCGTGGGCGCCGGCGACACGGTGTCCACCCGCGACGTGCAACCCGGCCCGTGGACCGGCAATGCCTGGATCATCGAGAGCGGACTGTCGCCGGGTGACCGCGTGATCGTCGATGGCGTGCAGAAGGTGTTCCCCGGCAGCGTGGTGCAACCGACGCCGGCGGCCGATTCCGC
>CAYWNR010000542.1:0-2666 GCA_964459705.1 uncultured Gemmatimonadaceae bacterium
ACCCAGGCGGGGTTGGCGCGAATCCGTTGGAGCAGCTCCAGCCCGTCGATCTTGGGCATCATGATGTCGAGCATCACGAGGTCGGGCTGCTCGCGTTCGATGACGTCGAGCAGCGTCTCTCCGCCTTCGATCGCGACGACGTCGTGTTCTTGGCTGCGGAGGATGTAAACGAGCGTCTTGAGCAGAGTGGGATCGTCGTCGGCGACGACGATGCGCGCGCGTCGTGACGCCGTGTCGGTCATGGGGCGTATTGCTCCGCGAGTCGGTCGATGTCCGCCGGATCCACGTTCCCTCCACTCACCACCAGCACGGCGGGCCCTCGCGGTCGCCAGGCGCCGGACCGGAGGGCGGCCGTCGTCGCCGCCCCGGAAGGCTCCACCACCATGTCGCACGCCCGGCGCAGCCACACCGTAGCCTCGGCGATGGCGGCGTCCGAGACCGTGACCGGGGTCACCCGGCCCAGCACCAACTGGAGCGGCAGCTCACCGACGGCAACGGGGAGCAGGCCGTCCGCGATCGAGTGGGTAGCGGCGAGCCGCGTGACCCGACCCGCGCGCAGCGCTTCGCGCATGGCGGGCGCACCGTCGGGCTCGACCGCCGCCACCCGCGCTCCCGGGGCCACGGCAGCCAATGCCGTCGTGATCCCGGAGACGAGCCCGCCACCGCCGACCGGCACGGCGACGTCGCTCACCTCAGGGAGATCCTCGGCGATTTCCAGTCCCACCGTCCCCTGCCCCGCGATGACGTCCGGGTGATCGAACGGCGGCACCATCGTCAGTCCCTCGGCGGCGATCAACTCCTCGGCCCGGGCTCGGCGGTCGTCGGACGTCGTGCCCGCAAAGACCACCTCGCCACCCCACTTCCGCACCCCCGCCACCTTGAGCGCCGGGGCGGTCTCGGGCATCACGATGACCGCGCGCACGCCGATGCGCCGCGCGGCGTACGCCACGGCCTGGCCGTGGTTCCCGCTCGAGTACGTGATGACTCCACGGCGTCGGTCGTCGTCCGGCAGCCGGCGAATGGCGGTCCACGCCCCGCGCAGCTTGAACGCCCCCGTGGGTTGCAGGCTTTCCATCTTGAGGAAGACCGGAACGCCGGCCAGTTCACCGAGGGCCGGCACCGGAACGAGCGGCGTGCGTTCCGCGACGCCCACCAGTCCAGCGGCAGCCTCGCGGATCGCATCAAGCGTCACAGAACCGTGGGCGCGGGTCTCGACCGGATTCGCTTGCACGATGCTGGCAATCTACGAGCGCCCACGGTGCACCGCTACACGTCCATCTCGCGCTGGTCCTGGCCGGGCGAAATCACCTCGGGCTCCTCCGCGCCGTTTTCCCCGTTCTCCTGGCCGTTTTCGTCCTCCCGCACGACTCGGGTCACGTCCACCACGGTGTCGCCGTCGTCGAGGTTCATGACCCGGACTCCCTGGGTGTTCCGGCCGCTCACGCGGATGCCCTCCACCGGCATGCGGATGATCACGCCGTGCCGGGTGATCACCATGAGCTCGTCCTCGGGGAGCACCTCTTTCAGCGCCACGATGTTCCCCGTGCGGTCGGTGCGTTTGAGCGTGATGATTCCCTTGCCACCCCGCCGCTGGATCCGATAGTCGGCCAGCTCCGATCGCTTGCCAAGCCCCTTCTCGGTAACGACCAGCAACATGGCATCCCGCCGGATCACCACCATGCCGACCACCCGGTCGTCGCCCTCGAGCGTAACGCCGCGCACGCCGGTCGTCGCCCGGCCCATCTCACGGACGTCATTCTCGTGGAAGCGGATGCTCATCCCGTGCCGCGTGGCCAGCACCACGTCGTTGGAGCCATCGGTCACCTGGACGTCGATCAACTCGTCGCCGGCCTCGATGTTGATGGCATTGATGCCCGTCGTGCGCGGGTTCCCATATGCCGAGAGTCCGGTCTTCTTCACCGTCCCGTCGGCGGTGGCGAACATGAGGAAGTGCTGGTCGTCGAACTGCCGCACTCCGACGAAGGCCGCGATTCGCTCGCCGTCCCCGATCTGGATCAGGTTGACGATCGGCTTGCCCCGCGCGGCGCGGCCGCCCTGCGGGATGTCGTAGACCTTGAGCCAGTAGACCTGGCCGTTTTGCGTGAAGAACAGCACGTAGTCGTGCGTGGACGCGATGAACAGGTGCTCGACCCAGTCTTCCTCTTTCGTGCCCATGCCGGCGAGCCCGCGCCCGCCGCGCCGCTGGCGCCGATAGGTCGTGGTGGGAATCCGCTTGATGTACCCCGAGTGGGAGATCGTGACGACCATGTCCTCTTCGGCAATCAAGTCCTCGATCGAGAAGTCCCCGGTGTCGGCGACGATCTCGGTACGCCGCTCGTCCCCGAACTTCTTCTCGAGCTCCTCCATCTCCCGCTTGAGGATCCCCATCCGCTTCTCTCTGGATGCGAGGATGCTCTTCAATTCCTTGATGAGCGCCCGCACCTCCTTCAGTTCGGCGTCGAGCTTGTCGCGCTCGAGGGCCGTGAGCCGCGCGAGCCGCATGTCGAGGATCGCCTTGCTCTGCCGCTCACTCAGCGAGAAGCGTTCACGCAGCGCCGCGTCCGCCGTCTCCACATCCGGCGAACCGCGAATGATGGAGATGACCTCGTCGATGTTGTCGACGGCGATCTTCAGCCCTTCGAGGATGTGCTCCCGCGCCTGGGCCT
>CAYWNR010000543.1:0-2660 GCA_964459705.1 uncultured Gemmatimonadaceae bacterium
GTGACCGTCTGTGGGGTCCGCATACCTGCCTCCGGCAACCTCAGTTATTCACGAACAGCACGTAAAAGCGGGCGGGGGGGCCGGGGACCACGACGCCCTTGGAGGTGATGGCGATAGCATCGACGATGGCCGTGTCGGGCGCCATCGTGCCAACGCGGCGGGCCGTCACGAACGCCTGCCCGCTGGAGCTGGTGGTGGTGGTGACGACGTGCGGATCGGTGCCCGTGCTCTGACCCGAGACCCCGAGGGCCACCGAGTCGGCTTCGGGTGTGCCGGGCGCCGGTGAGACCAGCATGTACTGCACCGTCTGGCTCCCCAGCGGCGTCACCACCCCGGTGGGCGAGACGTCGAACACTCTGGCCGTGAGCGACGACGATTCCGTCTCGGTGGAGTCCACGGTGAGGATCGAGTCGAGGGCGGCGATGGAATCGGGCACGCCGACGACGGTCACGCGGAGCGTGTCGGTGCGGAGACCGTCCGCGTCGCCCTGCACGCGGCCCGCGCCCATCGCGACGCCCGTGAGGAGCCCCGTCAGGGAATCCACCGTGAACGTGACGGTGGCGGTATCGAGCGCGATCCGGCGCCAGATGACCGGCACGTCCGCCAGCACGTTCCCGCCGGCGTCCACCGCCACCGCGGTCAGGGTCAACGTGTCGCCCTCCTCCACGCTCGGCCGCAACGGACCGGAGTACACGATGGCCACGACCGGACTGAAATCCCCGGTGACCGTCTTGCAGGCCGCGAGCAGCGCGACCAGCGGGAGCAAACGCTTCAGGAGCCCTCCCCGGCGATCTCGCTCAGGGCCTGTTCCGCGTGCTCGATCCAGCGTTGCGCGTCCGGGTTGCGCGGTGGATGGCCGAGGAAGGCGCGCAGATGCCGGGCGGCCGTCTCGCGGTCGCCCCGTTTGAGCAGCAGGAACGCGATGCCGTAGTGCGCGCCGGCGAGCGTGCCGTCCACCTCGAGCGAGCGGCGATAGATGCGAATCGCCTCCTCGAACCGGCCCGTCTTGGTGTAGGCGATGGCCATGTTCTGGAGCACCCGGAGATCGTTCGGGTGGTCGCGCAGTGCCAGACGATAGGAGGTGAGCGCCGCGTCGTAGTCGCCCTGGCGCTCGAGAGCGAGGGCTTCGTTGAGGTAGTCGAGCCGCTGCGGCTGGAGGACTTCCCGGCGGCGACGAAAAATACGATCCCAGAAGCGCATCTCGCAGCAAGATATGGCTCGCCCAAGGCCCTGGCAACGCGGAGGTTACGACGGACCCGGCGGTCCCGGCGGACGCGGCGGAACCGATGGACCGGAATGAGCGGATGAATGGGGTGCACGGGATTAGCGGGATGAACGCGATGATGGGCCAACGGACATGATCGAGCTCGGCGGACCGTCGCGACAATCGGGACATCGGGACCGCCGGGACCGCCCCGTCCGCCGGGCTTGCTGCCCTTCGGAGCCAGCCGTAGTATCCCGTCATGCCCCAGCGCCCCGCGAGTAGCGCCCCCCGCGACGTCCTCGAAGTGGACTGGCCGTTCTTTGGCGAGTTGTGTCGTGGCTTGGCGTTACGCGTCGCCTCGCAGTTCGATCCCGAGATCATCGTCGGTATCGCCAAGGCGGGCGTCATTCCCGGCGCGGTGATCTCGTCCATGCTGCAACGGGACTTCACCTCGATGGCCGTCACGCGCTCGGGGGCGGATGTGCGCCCCACGCTCGTGACCGCGCCGCCCGCCGCGTCCATCACCGGCCGGCGCGTGCTGCTCGTGGATGAGACGTGCGACAGCGGCGACACGCTGAAGTTGGCCCTAGCCACCGTGCGGGACCTGCGTCCGGCGGACGTGCGCACGGCCGTGAGCTTCACCACGGGCCAGTACGATCCCGATTTCTACGCTTTGCGGACGGCGAGTGCCATCATCCTCCCGTGGGATCGGGAGGTGGTGATCGATGGGGAGTTGGTGGTGCGTCCCGACTACGCCACGTGGCGCATGGCGGCCAATCAGGCCCCCAGCACCTCCCGATAGTCGCGCCCCGCGTTCACCGCCTCATACACCGCCTGTAACGTCTCCGGCGACCCGGCCAGGAACCGGCAGTGGTCGTCCCCCCGCGTCCGGCACTCCACCTCGAGCACGGCCACGTGATGGTCGGCCAAGCGACCGAGGAGGCCGGCCAGGATTCCCGACGTGACGTGGCAGGACGGCGTGTAGGCGTTCGGGTCGGGCGCGGATTCCGCCCACTGGTTCGCGTCCACCGCCAGCGCGGCGCCGATGCGCTCGACCTGGAGCTGGCCCCAGCCCAGTCCGCGGAAGAACTCGCCGAGCATCTTGCTCAGATGGAGGGCGTCCAGATCGCCTGGGTCCGAGACACCGGTCCGCTCGGCCAGCCAGCCGCTCCAGGCGTCGTACAGCTCGTCGCCCGCGGCAAAGCCCGCTTCCTGGAGCACGGGCCCCGCTTGGTCGCCGAGGTCGCGCTCGAGAATCGCGCGCAGGCGGTGCAGCGTTCGACTGCCCAGTCCCAGCACGCTGCCGTCGTAGCCGGTCATCGTCCCTTTCCTTCCTCGGCGAGCACCGCCATCGTGATGTCCACCAGTCGATCCAGCTCATCCATGACGGAGCGACCCAGTTCCTCGTCCACCTGCTGGCCGTGCCGCTCCGCCGCGCCTTCCATCAGGCGGCGCA
>CAYWNR010000544.1:0-2659 GCA_964459705.1 uncultured Gemmatimonadaceae bacterium
CCTTCTCCTCCCGCGTCACCGCCGCCCGATAACGCGCCTCGGCCTCGCGATACTCGGGTGTCAGGTTGGCCGGCATGGGACGCTCACCCGTCGAACATGGCATGTCCAACAAGGAACGGAGGTGTCCAACGCCGAGTATCCAACCCGGAAGGATCCGTCATTGCTTGTTCGTCATCCTTTGTTGGTCGTTTCCGTTGGTCATTCCCTGGTGGTCATTCCCCGCGCTCCCGCCCACTCACCAGGGCCCGCTCCGCGAAATCCACGCGCTCTTCCAATTCCAGCACGCGGCTCGCGATCTCCTCCACCTGCTCGACCCGCTCGCGCAGCTCGGCGATCTCGCCGGGCGCCCCGCCTCCCGCCTGCGCGAGGTCGCGCTCGTGCTTTTGGTCCAGGGCGCGATAGGCAATACGAACCCCGCTGTAGAGCACGAACAGTCCCATCCCCATTCCGAGCAACGGCAGCACCACTTCACTGAACACGATTCGCCCTCCTCCACGGTCGTACGGAGATGTCACGTGCGTGACGATCGCTCCCACACCAACCTGTGGAAGATGCCGAGCTCCTGCCAGGGCGGATTTGAAACACGGATTGTCGCGATGGTGAGAGATCCGTCGCGTGGCACGGTGCCGATCAAGCCCGGACCCACGTACTCCGTCTCCGGAAGGGGGCGGGGGGAGAGGGGGTGAGAACAAAGGGGGCAAGAACATAGCGCCCTGGCCGCCCGCCGTCCCACGCCCTATCCTCACTCTCGCGCAGGCGAATGACGCCATGTTGGAGGATGACCGCATCATGAAGACCTCGTCGATCATGCTGACCACGCTCACGGCCCTGGTATTTGCCCAGTGCGGAACCAACGCGAGCGCGGTCCCGGACTTTTCTTCGGTCAGTCGCGTCGATTCCGGCAACGCGGTCGCGGTCATGCTCACGAGCTACAGCACGACACTCCGCGCCAATGGAAAAGACTGGGCGAAACTGCGGATTGCGGTGACCGACAGCACGGGGCGAGAAATCACGTCGGCCACGGACTCCATTCGCGTGTACGTCACCGGCGATGGCACGATCACGACACTCGATGGCCAGGGCCTGTCCGCGCTGACGGACACGGCCGGCATCCGGTACACGCCGACCAAGTTGGTGCACGGCGTCGCGACCGTCGCGTTCCGAGCGGGCACGTCGCCCGACCGGGTGAAGGTCGAGGCGCGCTCCGGCTCCCTCTTCGTGGGATCCCACGAGATCCACACCATCCCCGCGGACGTCGAGCTGCTGACCCCCACGGCGGATCAACTCCCCGCCACGACGAAACCCATCGGTCGGATGATCGGCGCCGACATCTCGTTCCTCCCGCAGATCGAGAATCGGGCGGGCCGGTTCTTCGGGGCGGGGAAGTTCTTCGAGCATGGCCAGGAGGTCGATGCCATCGCGCTCTTGAAGGCGCACGGCTTCAACACCATCCGCCTCCGGATCTTCGCCCACCCCGAGAACGAGAAGGGCTATTCCCCGGGTCTGGGATTCTGCGGCTTGGATTCCACCCTGAGCATGGCGCGGAGAATCAAGGCCGCCGGGATGGGGCTGCTGCTGGATTTTCACTACAGTGACTACTGGGCGGACCCGCAGCAGCAGAACAAACCCCTTGCGTGGGCCGACCTGGATTTTCCCACACTGGTCGACTCGCTACGGAGCTACACGACCGCCGTGCTGCGCGCGATGAAAGCGCAGGGGACGCTGCCCGACATGGTGCAGATCGGGAACGAGGTCAATCACGGGATCCTGTGGCCGGACGGGCACATCAGTCATCTGGACCAGCTGGCCGAGCTGCTCGAGGCAGGCGTCGAAGGCGTCGGGGCCGTTTCCCCCGACATGCCGGTGATGATGCACCTCGCGCTGGGCGGCCAGAACGCCGAGGCGCGCTTCTGGCTCGACAACATGCTCTCTCGGGGTGTGAAGTTCGACATCATCGGCCTGTCGTACTATCCCCGGTGGCATGGAACCCTCGAGGACCTGTACGCCAACCTCCACGATCTGATCGGCCGCTATCACAAACCGGTGAACGTGGTGGAGTACGCCGATTTCAAACGGGCGGTGAACGAGATCGTGTTCAACCTGCCCAACGCCATGGGGAAGGGCACGGCCATCTGGGAGCCGCTCGGACCGAGGAGCGGGCTGTTCGACCGGGAAGGGAACGTCACCGACCTGATTACGGTCTACGACTCGGTGAGCGCGGCGTACGGGCGGGGGTCCAAGCGGTAGCCCCGGTCCTCCCGCCCTCTGCCGCCGCCTCCTGCGTCCCCCGCGGAGGCGCAGGTTCAGCCTAGCGCGATTCCCGCTGCTTCGCAGCGGCGTACAACTCCGCGACGGCCGACGGGATCTCGAGAATCCGGAGGTATCTGTACCCGAACGAGTGGAACGCGACGGTCCGCATGGGGTCGCCGCACCGCGGACAGCGCAACGGGTCCACTTCGAAGATCCGGCGCAGCAGCTCCGCCCAGCGGCGGCGGACCGCGGCCCGCTCCGGCGGCGCCCCGTCGGCGACGACCACCGCGGGCTGCGCCTCGCCGCCCGCCTGGCACCGGCTGCCGCGGGTGCGGTTGGCGTACCAGCCGTAGGAGCGCTGGAGCACCTGGCCCTTGTTGGGAATGTGGCTCACCACCCGCGCCAGGAA
>CAYWNR010000545.1:0-1091 GCA_964459705.1 uncultured Gemmatimonadaceae bacterium
TTCTCGCAGTACGGGCGCATGTGTCCGATCGAGACGCCGGAAGGGCCGAACATCGGGCTCATCACCAGCCTTTCGACGTACGCCCGCGTGAACGACCTCGGGTTCGTCGAGACGCCGTATCGGGCCGTCCGGGAGGGACGCGTGACGGGCGACACGCGCTGGCTGTCCGCCTCCGAGGAAGAGGACTACGCGGTCGCCCAGGCGAACGCGCCGCTGGACGCCGACGGCACGTTCATCAACGATGTCGCGCTGTGCCGGAAACGGGACGACTACCCCGTCCTGACCCCGACGCGCATCGATTTCATGGACGTTGCGCCCGAGCAGCTCGTGTCCATCGCCGCCGCGCTCATTCCGTTCCTGGAGCACGACGACGCGAACCGTGCGCTGATGGGCTCCAACATGCAGCGGCAGTCCGTTCCGCTGTTGTTCCCGGACGCGCCCCTCGTCGGCACCGGTCTGGAGGAGAAGGTGGCGCGCGATTCGGGCGCGGTGGTGGTCGCCCGCCGGGACGGCCTGGTGAGCAAGGTGACCGCCGACGAGATCATCGTCGACACGGGGCGGCCGGACAGCAAACGCGCCGACGTGCCCCTCGCGCGGCTGATGCAACACGACCGGTATCGCCTCAAGAAGTTCTGGCGGACCAACCAGGACACCGCGATCAACCAGCGGCCGCTCGTGCGCGTTGGGGAGCGAGTGACGGCCGGGCAGGTGATCGCCGACGGGCCAGGGACCCAGAACGGCGAACTGGCGCTCGGCGCCAACGTTCTGGTGGCGTTCATGCCGTGGTACGGGCACAACTTCGAGGACGCGATCGTGCTCTCCGAGCGCCTCGTGAAGGACGACACGTACAGCTCGATCCACATCCAGGAGTTGGAGCTGCACGTGCGCGACACGAAGCGCGGCCAGGAGGAAATCACGCGTGAGATCCCGAACGTCTCGGAAGAGGCACTCGTGGACCTCGACGAGCGCGGCATCGTTCGCATCGGCGCGCACGTCGTGCCGGGCGACATTCTCGTGGGCAAGATTACTCCGAAGGGGGAGACGGAGCTGTCCCCCGAAGAGAAGCTGCTCACCGCCATCTTCGGTGAGAA
>CAYWNR010000545.1:1101-2652 GCA_964459705.1 uncultured Gemmatimonadaceae bacterium
CGACGTCAAGATCTTCTCGCGGGTCGAAGACCAGGTGGTCGAGAAAGACCGCGGCGAGCGGATTGGTGAGGTTCGGCAACTGGAGAACGAGGAAAAGTCCCGGATCAGCACCGTGCTGTTCGAGGAGCTGCGCGACGTGCTCGAGGGACAGGATGTCGTCCGAATGCTGAAGAACGGGACGGTGGAGGAGTACGTCCCGGAGGGCACCAAGCTCACGAAGGCCATCCTCAAGGACGTCGACTTCACCGACGTCGACCTCAAGACGCTGCGCGTGACGCGGAAGGACGTGAACGAGCGCCTGATCGCCGCACTCGACGCGGCGAACGGCGAGCGCGCCAAGATCGAAGAGAAGGCGGAGGACCAGATCGACAAGATCCTCCAGCCGGACGAGCTACCCCCCGGAGTGATCCAGTTGGTCAAGGTCTATCTGGCGGAGAAGCGGAAGATCTCGGTCGGCGACAAGATGGCCGGACGCCACGGCAACAAGGGGATCATCGCGCGCATCGTGCCGGAAGAGGACATGCCGTTCCTCCCGGACGGGCGGCCGGTGGACATCGTCCTCAACCCACTCGGCGTGCCGAGCCGGATGAACGTGGGGCAGTTGCTGGAGACGCACCTCGGGTGGGCGGCGCAGCTCGCGGGCTTCGAGGCCAAGACGCCCGTCTTCCAAGGCGCGTCGGAGGCCGAGATCGCGGTCCTGCTGCGGCTCGCGGGCCTCGGCTGGGCACGCGATGCGCTGCGGATCGAGGCGCCGGCCCCGGTCCTCGCGCCGGAGACCATCCGGGTCTTGCTGGACGACCTCAAGCGGCTGCCGCCGGAACAGGGGGACACGCTGCTCGGAGCGTTCCAGGTGGACACCCTGGGTGGCCGGGCGGTTTCCCAGGAAACGCGAGACCTGTTCCACGCGACGCGGGACTTCCTCGAGGCCGCGGCCAAGGAGTTGGCCGAGCGGCAGCGCCTCGAAGCCAAGGTCCAGGGCACCGACCACGAGGCGCGGCTGGCGGCGGAGGGGCTCGGGAAGACCGAGAAGGCCCACCTGAAGGCGGGCCTCAAGGAAGCGGAGAAAGCGGCCGCACTCGGACAGCAGGAATCCGCGGCGGCGGCGTATCCCGCCCTCGCCGCGCTGCTCGGGCCGAAGAGCGAGGCCAACGTCGAGAGCGCGGCCCGGGAGTTCTTGCACGCGGCCGGTTTGACGCCCAGCGGGAAGATGCGGCTGCGGGATGGACGCTCCGGCGAATGGTTCTCGTCCGAGATCACGGTCGGCGCCATCTACATGATGAAGCTCTCGCACCTGGTGGACGACAAGATCCACGCGCGGTCGATCGGGCCGTACTCGCTCGTGACCCAGCAGCCACTCGCAGGCAAGGCGCAGTTCGGTGGTCAGCGGTTCGGCGAGATGGAAGTCTGGGCGCTCGAGGCGTATGGCGCGGCGCACGTACTGCAGGAGATGCTGACCGTCAAGTCGGACGATGTGAATGGACGCAGTCGCGTCTACGAGGCGATCGTCAAGGGACAGAACCTGCCGGAACCCGGCATCCCCGAGTCGTTCAA
>CAYWNR010000546.1:0-2651 GCA_964459705.1 uncultured Gemmatimonadaceae bacterium
AGGCCAGGCTGTTACATTACCCCGCGCTCCGACGCATGCCGCTGCCTTCCGAAGGTTTCCTGCTCGAGTACGCGCCCGGCCGCCTGCTGCTGGGTGAGGGACCGTTGCGCCGCCGAACGACGGCGGCCCCCGACCGTCCGTGTTGCTTCGCGCCGGATTTCTACCTGCAGGATCCCACACCGTGGGTCGAGGCCACACGGGTCGTGGAAATCACCTCCGACCAGCTGCGCCGCATGCTTCCGCCGGGCCCGCCCCCGCTGGTGCACTGGACGGAGCCGGACGGCGACGCATATGAACGAGCGTTCGGGCGCGTGGCCACCGAGCTTGCGTCCGGTCGGCTGACCAAGGCGGTGCCGATCCTGTTCGAGGAAGGCATCGTCGCCGACGGCGCCGACCGGCTGGTGCCGGCCCTGGTGGCCGGGGCCCTCGATACCGGCGCGCCGAGCCTGGCATACGGGATCTGGACCGCCGCCGGCGGCATGATCGGCGCCACACCGGAAATCCTGTTCGACCGTCGCGACGCGCGACGGATACAGACCGTCGCGGTGGCGGGCACGTATCCGGCCGAGCGCGCGCAGGAGCTGGCACAGGACCCGAAGGAGCTGCGCGAACACCAGAGCGTCGTCGACGATATCACCGCCGCGCTCGCGCCAATGGGCAACGTCACGGTCGGTGAGCGATTCGTCCTTCCGCTCCCACGTATGGCGCACCTCAAGACGGTGATCACCCTGACCCCATCGCGGGACGTGAACTTCACCGAGCTGGTCCGCGCGCTCCACCCAACCGCCGCCCTCGGCGTCGCGCCCCACGCGGCGGGGCTCGACCTCCTGCGGCAGCTCGACGG
Organism: uncultured Gemmatimonadaceae bacterium; assembly: GCA_964459705.1. GTDB lineage: Bacteria > Gemmatimonadota > Gemmatimonadetes > Gemmatimonadales > GWC2-71-9 > JAOTWJ01. The sequence continues at coordinate 845 of CAYWNR010000546.1, forward strand.
GCCGGTGGATCGCGCACGCTTCGGCGCCCCGTTCGGTGCAGCCTGGCCCGACGGGAGCGGCGTGGCACTCGTCGCGATCCGGAACGTGCAGTGGCACGGCACCACGCTGACGCTCGGCGCCGGGGCGGGGCTGATCGCGGAGAGCCGCTTGGATCGCGAGTGGGACGAGCTCCGCCTCAAGCGGACCGCCGTCAAGCAGATGTTCGGCCTGTGAGCCTGGCGCGCGCGGCGGACCTCGTACACGCGCTCGTCGAGGGAGGCGTGGCGCAGTTCTGCGTCTGTCCCGGCGGACGCAACGCGCCAATCGCGGTGCTCCTCGCCCGCGCCCGCGGCATCACGCTTCACACCTTCTTCGAGGAGCGCTCGGCCGCGTTCTTCGCGCTGGGTCGCGCGCGCGGCACCGGCCGACCCGTGGCCGTCGTCACGACGTCGGGAACCGCGGCCGCCGAGCTGCTGCCCGCGGCGGTGGAGGCGCACTACAGTGGACTCCCCCTCGTACTGATCACAGCCGACCGCCCGCCCGCGTATCGCACCACGGGCAGTCCGCAGAGCATCGAGCAGGTGGGACTGTTCGGCCCCTACGCGCCAACCATCTTCGACGGCTCGGGGCCCCGGGACCGACCGACGCTGGATCGCTGGGATCGCGCGGGTCCGGTGCACCTCAATGTCTGCTTCGACGAGCCGCTCATCGACGGACCGATCCCCGAGCTGACGCTGGCGCCGCGCGACGTCGCGCCGGCGATCCGCACGCCAGATCTCGAGCGCCTGACGACGTTTCTCGCCCAGACGAGAAAACCGCTCGTGCTCGTCGGGCCGCTCGATCCCGCCGACGCACCCGGCGTGCGGAGCTTCCTGACGCGGCTCGGCGCGCCGACCCATGCAGAGGCCGCATCCCACCTGCGAGAGGACCCCGCGCTCCGCAGACTGCTCCTTGCTTCCGGAGACGGCGGCGTCCGGAACAGCGGCTGTGACGCGATCCTCCGGATCGGCGGCGTGCCGACCCTGCGGCTGTGGCGCGATCTCGAGAGCACCGCGCGTGATTTGCCGGTGTGCTCAGTGTCCCGGACGCGGTTTCCGGGTCTGACCCACGGGACCGTGCTCCACGGCCCTCCGGGCGCGGTGCTCGCGAGCGTGACCCCGGGCGGCGTGGATGCCTCGTGGCGGGACGCGCTGCTCGAACGCGACGCGCGGCGACGCGCGGCGCTCGACGCGCTCCACGCGCGCGAGCCGCATGCCGAACCGTCGCTCCTGCGATCGCTGTCGGCACTCATACCCGAGGGCGCGCTGGTGTACCTCGGCAACAGCCTCGCGATTCGCGAGTGGGACCTGGCGGCCGTGCGCGAGGCGCGAGACTGGCGGGTCGGCGTCAACCGCGGAGCGAACGGTATCGACGGCCAACTCTCGACCTTCCTCGGAATGTGCGCACCGGGACGGGAGCATTGGGCGATCGTGGGCGACCTCACCGCGCTGTACGACCTCGCCGCGCCCTGGGTGCTCCCGCAGTTGGACACCGGACCGGTTCGCGTCGTGATCCTGAACAACGGCGGCGGGCAGATCTTCGCCCGGCTGTCGCCGCATCCGGAGCTCCGCAACACGCACGGCGTCACGTTCGCGGATTGGGCACGCATGTGGCAGCTCGCGTACGAGCGATGGGACACCGTTCCCGACACCGCGTCGCTTCCCGACCGCGTCGTGATCGAGGTCGTGCCCGACTCGGAGGCTACCGCGCGGTTCTGGAACGCCTACGATCGACTCGAGCAGCCGTGATCTGGTGCCTGCACGGGTTCCTCGGACGCGGCGCGGATTG
>CAYWNR010000547.1:0-2644 GCA_964459705.1 uncultured Gemmatimonadaceae bacterium
GTCCGCGGGCCCGAACGGGGACGGGGGCTCTCCGCGCAGCAGGGCCCCGGCCACCACACCATCACGGATGTCCCCGTGCACGAACGCATAGCGCCGGTCGCCGCCGGCCCCGTGGACCAAGTCCACGTCCGCCAGACTCTCGAGATTGCCGGCGTAGGTGAGCGCATCGAGGTTGAGGACCCGTACCGCGGGGTCGTGCGCCAAGGCCCGGCGGACGAAGTTGGACCCGATGAAGCCCGCGCCGCCCGTCACCAGCATCACGGACGGAGAGAAGCCGGCCCCTGCGCGCGCCACGGTCAGGGTGCTCCCCTCGGGCCCCCCGGGTCGGCCGGGACGGCCGGGACCGTCACAGCTCCACCTCGGAGTCGTCGCCCAGCGACAGCCGAGCGCCACCGCGCGACCCGCGGCTCCGGACCACCGCGGCGCGCCCGAGCAGGCTGTCCTCGATACGGTCCACCGCCGTGAGCCGGCAGCCCTCGAGGAGCACGGAGTGCTCGAGGCCCGAATCGGTGATCTGGCTGCCGTCGCCGATGCTCGTGAACGGGCCGATCTGGCTCCCGCTGATCTGACAGTTCCTGCCGATCACCACGGGTCCGCGGATCCGACTCGTGCGGATGGTCGTGCCGGCCCCGACGTCCACGCGACCCTGGAGGTCGCTCGCCGCGTCTACGTCGCCCGCGATGCGCCGTTCGCACCAGGCGTCGAGCACCGTGGTGTTCGCCGCCAGTAGGTCGTCCTTCTTGCCCGTGTCGAGCCACCACTCGTTCATGATGCTGGCATCTACCCGGTGCCCCGTGTCGAGCAGTCGTTGGATGGCGTCGGTGATCTCCAGCTCGCCGCGGGCCGACGGGCGGATGGCCGCGATGGCGTCGTGGACCGCGGGCCGGAAGAAATAGACCCCCACCAGCGCGAGATCGGAGGGCGGGTTTCGCGGCTTCTCCACCAGCCGCGTCACGCGGCCCGCGGCGTCCACGGTGGCAATCCCGAAGGACGATGGGTTGGGAACCGACTTGAGCAGGATCTGGGCGGCGGCGTCTCCCCCGCTGAATCGCTCCACGAACGGGGCGATCCTGGTCCCCAGGAGATTGTCGCCCAGGTACATGACGAATGGGGAGTCGCCGAGAAAAGGCTGCGCGATCTGGACGGCGTGGGCCAGGCCGAGTGGCTGATCCTGGAGGAGCCAGGTGGGTTGGATGCCCAAGGCGGAGCCGTCGCCCACCGCCGCGCGAATGGCGGCGCCGGTCTCGGGAGCGATCACGATCCCGACGTCCGTGATGCCGGCGGCCGCCAGGTTCTCCAGCACGAAGAAGAGAATGGGCTTGTTGGCCACCGGGACGAGCTGCTTGGCCGCGGTATGCGTGATCGGACGCAGGCGGGTGCCACGACCGCCGCTCAGGACGAGGCCCTTCATCATCGGGGCGGAGCGGGTAGCAGGTCAGGTCCGAGCATGCGTGGCGGCAACTTGGGCGGCGCGGCGGTCAGGGTCAAGCGGCGGATCCTGGTCGGGAGGCGCGGAATCCGTGGGGAGGGGGTACCTACTAGTACTAGTAGTTGTGCGAGCGCGAGGATTTGATTACTGCCTATAGGATTTCATTCGCGACAGCTAGGGTGGAAGGTGGTGTGGGGCCGCAACATGTCGCACATGACGTTTACCTGACGCCCGTTACGCAACCTGCAGGCGGAGGGTCCTTTAGGGCGGGTTGGTCACTCCCGAGTCGAGCCGATTCACGCGATGGCTGCATGGATCATCTAAGCCGTTGACTGGTAGAAAGATGCGAGGCATCTTTGATTGCTAGTGCAAGGACCCCAAGGAGTCTGGTGAATACCGCGCCGCAGCCAATTCGTCAGGCCGTCCAACCGATGGCGCGGCGTGAACGTCCGTTCGCGCCGTGGCCGTGGTTTGGGGACGACGATATTGCGGCCGCGTCCGCCGTGCTGGCCTCGGGCCGTGTCAATTATTGGACCGGTGACGAGGGGCGTCAATTCGAGCGCGAATTCGCGCGGTTTGCCGGGTGCGAGCACGGTGTGGCGCTCGCCAATGGAACGGTGGCACTGGAGGCCGCGCTCGAGGCGTTCGGCGTCGGCCCGGGCGACGAGGTCGTCACCACGCCCCGCACGTTCATCGCCTGCGCGAGCGCCGCGGTCCGGTTGGGCGCCAAGCCCGTCTTTGCCGACGTGGACCCCATCAGCCAGAACATCACCCCCGAGACCGTGGCTCGCGTGCTCACGCCCCGAACCCGGGCGGTGATTGCCGTGCACTTGGCGGGCTGGCCCTGCGACATGGATGGACTCATGGCGCTGGCGCGCGAGCGGGGCTTCGTGGTGATCGAGGACTGCGCGCAGGCGCATGGCGCGCGGTACGGCGGCCGGCCGGTCGGCTCCCTCGGGCACGCCGCCGCTTTCTCGTTCTGCCAGGACAAGATCCTCACCACGGGCGGCGAGGGTGGCATGGTCACCACCAACGACCGGGTCGTCTGGGAGCGGATCTGGTCGCTCAAGGACCACGGCAAGAGCTACGAAGCCGTGTACGAGCGCGAGCACCCGCCGGGGTTTCGCTGGTTGCACGAGGGGTTCGGCACGAACTGGCGGATGACGGAGATGCAGTGCGCGCTCGGTCGCTCGGTGCTGCGGAAGGTGCCCGGAT
>CAYWNR010000548.1:0-1202 GCA_964459705.1 uncultured Gemmatimonadaceae bacterium
GCTCCGGCCCCGGTTCCCCGTAGAGCTAGGTCCGGCGCAGATGTACGGGGAGGTCGGGGAGGCGGCGCGGGTCGACTGAGGTGACGCGGTAGGCGTGCCGCTACGGCCCCACCTCCATCCCCAGCGCCGTCGCATTCTCGCGGATTCGCGCGTCGAGGGAGAGCATCGTGAGGCCGCTGAGGGCGCCCTCGAACTCGAGCGCCGTGGCGAGGTGGAGGGCGTCGAGCGTGCGCACCGGCTCGGCGGGGAATGGCTCAGCGGCCCGGTCCAGGAGCGGGCCGGTCAACTCGAGCAGCGCCCAGCCGCGCGTCGCGTGGCGCAGCAGCCGCCCGGCCTCCCGGGCATCCGCAACGGTGAGTGCGGCGAGCGCGACGCCGCGTGCCAGCGCGCGGCCGGACTCCAACGGCGTGAGCGTGGAGGACACGACCCGCTCCGCGTCGGCGAGGAGCCGGCGTACCGCCGGGGCCGTGGGCTCGCCCAGCAACCAGGCCAGCACCGCGCTCGACTCGGCGTAGATGATCACCGCTCGCCGCGCTCGGCGTCGAGCAGGGATTGGGCGGTTCCCTTGGGCGTCGTAACGGGCGACGCGCCATACGCGGTGGCATCGTGCGGCTCGCGGACCGTCAACGCCGCGCGCGCGCCGAGCACACGGAGTCCGCGGTCGATGGCGGACTCCTGGTGTACGGTGTCCGACGCCGCCCGCAACTCGGCAATCACCCGCCCCCGGTCGGTCACCAGCACCACCTCGCCGCCCTGCACCTCCCGCAGGTAACGGCTGAGGTGGGCTTTGAGCTCCCGCACACCGACGGCTTTCATGGAATGAAATGTAGTCACGTGAGACTACATTAGCTAGATTGTAGATTGGGGATACAACGGCCGCGCTCCCTCCGAATGTTGATCCCTGTCGCATTGACTTAGTCTGTCGACTAGACTAGGTATGCCCCCATGTCCGAGACCGTCAACATCCACGAAGCCAAGACCCACCTCTCCCGGCTGCTCGAACGAGTACGCCGCGGGGACACGATCACGATCGCCAAGGCGGGGGAGCCGATCGCCTTGCTCGTCCCGATTGGACAAGTCCCCACCGCGCGCCGAGTGCGCGAGCGCGGGGTCGTGCCCGCGGTACCCGCCGCTGATCGGCGCGCCCGGCTCACCCGGTTCCTCGAAGAGGAGGTCTGGCCCGGCCTGCCGCCGGATCAGGC
>CAYWNR010000548.1:1302-2641 GCA_964459705.1 uncultured Gemmatimonadaceae bacterium
CTCCTGATCGAAGGGAACATCGCCGTCGTCCCCTTCACCGACGCCCACTTCGGCGTCGCGCTCACCGCGTGGCTCCGGTACGGCCGCGGTCGCCATCCGGCGCAGCTCAACTACGGAGACTGCCTCGCCTACGCCACCGCCCGCGTGGCGCGCGAGCCCCTCCTCTTCACCGGACAGGACTTCGCGCGGACCGACGTCGAGGCTGCTTAGCCGTCTGGCCTTCTTGTGACCTTCCGCACCGCCATTCCACTCGCAAGAGGCAGGATTAGTACCACACGATCCACCCCGGTTGACGCGCCCGACGATGCGACAGATGCGGTTCGCGGCGCGCCTCACTAACCAACTGGAGCGGATGGACTTAGGGAGCCGGGCATGGGGCTCGGCTGCCGCCTGGATCATGCCCGCCGGATCCGCGGTCCGGCTGGGCGACACAGGGATGGCCCGATGGCTCTGGTTGCCCGTTCCAGCAGGCAGGTTGCGGCCCGGATCGCTCCGGAGCCCGGCGACGAGCTGACGGTTGTCGACGAGGCCGACCTCGCGATCCGCGAGGCGCTCGCCTCCGACTACAAGCTCGAGGGATTCCTCGGGCAGGGCGGAATGTCGGTCGTCTTCCTGGCGCGCGAGGTGAACCTCAATCGCCTCGTGGCGCTCAAGGTCCTGCCTCGGCGCCACACGCAGGACACCAACGCGGTCGAGCGCTTCCGCCAGGAAGCCACGATCGCGGCGTCGCTCGACCATCCGAACATCGTCCCGATTCATCGTTTCGGCAGCACGGCGCGTGGCCTGTGGTACGCCATGAAGTACATCCGTGGGCGCTCGCTGGAGGAGGTGCTGCGCGATACCGGCCCGCTCGAACTCCATGACTGTTTTTCGGTCATCGAGCAGGTAGTGGGCGCGCTGCACTACGCCCATCGTCGCGGGATCGTGCACCGGGACATGAAGCCCGCCAACGTGATGCTGGACGAAAGCGGTTGGGCGTTCGTGTGCGACTTCGGGGTCGCCAAAGCGCAGAACAGCCCCAAGCTCACGCAGACCGGTGGCACGCTGGGGACGCCGCTGTACATGTCGCCGGAACAACTTTACGGGCAGGTGCTCGACGGCCGATCGGACCAGTACTCGCTCGCCGTCATGACGTTCGAGTTGCTCACCGGCGTGCATCCGTTCACGGCGGACTCCGTGGGCGAGATCATCCGCCGGCATTGCATGGAGACCGCGCCGCCCCTCACCGTGTACCGTCCGGACATTCCGGTGCGTGTGGCCGAGGGCGTGGCGCGTGCCATGAGCAAGAAGCCCGACGACCGGTTCGGTGACGTGGTCGAGTTCCTGACGTCCCTTGGCG
>CAYWNR010000549.1:0-2636 GCA_964459705.1 uncultured Gemmatimonadaceae bacterium
GCTGCGCAGCGTCCTCGACGTGCTCGACGAAACGAAGCCCCTTGCGGCTACTGATCAGTAACGACGACGGCATCCTCGCGGTTGGCATTGGCGTCCTCGCGGACGTGTGTCGCGCGGTCGGCGACGTCGCGGTGGTCGCGCCGGATCGCGAGCAGAGCGGGGCAAGTCACTCGCTTACTCTGCAGCGCCCCCTGCGACCTGTCCGACGGAATGACGGTAGCCATCAGGTGGATGGGACCCCCACCGACTGCGTGCTGCTGGCGCTGGGCGCCCTCCTCGACGCCAATCCCGATTTCGTCTTCTCGGGCATCAATCACGGCCCCAACATGGGCGAGGACGTCTTGTACTCGGGCACCGTCGCGGCGGCGATGGAGGGCCTTGCCGTCGGAATTCCGGGTATCGCCATCTCGTTTGCCGGACCGGAAATCGAGCTGCTGCACTCGCACCGCCCGTGGCTCGAACGCCTCGTCCGACGCATCGTCGCCGTGCAGGACTTCCCAGCCGACACGCTGCTGAACATCAACCTGCCGCCCATTGCGGGCGACGAGATCCGGGGCATTCGGGTGACCACGTTGGGGAACCGGGTGTTTGCCGGGTCGATCCTCCGCACCGCCGACCCGTGGGGGCGCGAGGTGTATTGGATTGGCGGTGGGCAGATCTCGTGGTCCGGCAGGGAGGATTCAGACTTTCGCGCCATCCGGGACGGCTATATCTCCGTGACGCCGCTGCACGTAGACTTGACCAACTACGCGCTACTGGAGACGGTGGGAGCATGGCAGCTCGGAACGTAGGAGATTCCTTCGGAGGGTTCCGTTCCAGGTTGGTCGAGGAGCTCCGGGGGAAGGGGATCGAAGATCTCGCCGTCCTGCACGCGTTCGCGGAAGTGCCCCGCCATCTGTTCGTACCGGCCGCGCTGACGAATCGAGCCTACGAAGACACATCGCTGCCAATCGGCTGGGGGCAGACCATCTCACAACCCTCGACCCAGGCGGCCTACCTGACGGCGTTAGCGCTCACCGGGCGCGAGCGCGTGCTGGAAGTCGGGACTGGATCCGGCTATCAGGCGGCCCTCCTCGCACACCTCGTGGACCACGTGGTCACGGTCGAGCGCATCGGTGAGTTGGTGCAATCCGCCAAGCGAGCGCTGGAGGCCGCCGGGGTTCGTAACGTGCTGGTGCTTGCGGGAGACGGAACCCTTGGTTGGCGTCCGCTCGCTCCGTATGACGCGATCGTCGTGGCGGCCGCAAGTGGACCCTCGGTTCCGCCCCCACTCCTCAATCAACTGTGCGAGGGTGGGCGGCTGGTGGCACCGGTCACGCGTGACGGCCGTCAGGTTCTGGTGCGGGTCACCCAGAGGGCAGGGGCCTTCCACGAGGAGGCGCTTGGGCCGGCACAGTTCGTACCCCTCGTGGGACGCCACGGGTCGAATACGGCCCCCGGGAACGGCGCCCGTGACCGCGGGGCTGGGTGATGGGCCCCCTCTCCGAGTGGTTCGCGCAGGCGGTTGACTGGCTGGTCAACACGATCTTCGTGCTTGGGTATCCAGGCATCATCGTCCTGATGGCCCTGGAGTCCTCGTTCTTTCCCTTCCCAAGCGAGGTCGTCTTGCCGCCGGCCGGCTACCTCGCGGCGCAAGGCCGGATGAACCTCTGGGGGGCGTTACTGGCCGGCATCACGGGCAGCGTCTTGGGCGCGGTCGTCAACTATGTGCTCGCGGTCCGCCTCGGACGGCCCCTGCTGCATCGGTACGGGCGCTACCTGCTCATTAAGGAATCAGCCCTCGACCGATCAGAGACGTTCTTCCGGCGTCATGGAGAGATCAGCACGTTCGTCGGGCGGTTGGTGCCCGTGATTCGGCAGTACATCTCGCTGCCCGCCGGGCTGGCCCGCATGCGGTTGGACCGGTTCGCCCTGTACACGACTTTGGGAGCCGGGATCTGGTGCGCCGTTTTGACGGGAATCGGATGGTACCTCGGTCGCCAGAGCCAACGGCTCGGACAGCTCCCGCCGGCGCAGGTTCACCACTACGTCAATCTGGCGCTACTCGTCATGGCCCCGCTGCTCGCCGGTCTGATCCTGATCTACGTCCTCCGGTACCGGCGGCGCCGAGCACAATCATGAGTCAACCGGACCGCGCCACCAAGTGGATCGTGTCCGGAAGGGTGCAGGGAGTTGGCTTCCGTTGGTTCGTGTTTCGGCGGGCGAGAGCGCTGGGACTGGTGGGCTGGGCTCGCAATCTGGCGGATGGGCAGGTCGAGGTTGTGGCGGTCGGACCGACGGACGCAATCGCGGTTCTGGACGGCAATCTCAGGAGCGGTCCGCGGCTGAGCCGCGTGGACCATGTTGAAACAAGCGAGTATCAACATGACATGAGTGACTATAAATCGTTTGAAATAGACTAGTTACACAATTTCCTGAACGTCACTTGTGAACATCTCTCCTGGTGGGAACTGACCGAAACGCTCAGCCTACCGAGTTCTCCCAAACCCGAGTCGCGGATGGGTTTCGTGGCGTCGGACCATCCGCGTGCGTGCGTGGCTTTCGGGTTAGCATGGAGCCGGGTCCGCGGTTACTTTGTGGGCGGCCCCTGTAGCTCAGATGGATAGAGCAGCGGTTTCCTAAACCGTTGGTCGGGT
>CAYWNR010000550.1:0-2631 GCA_964459705.1 uncultured Gemmatimonadaceae bacterium
GTCGCCAGGATCAGCAGCCCAAGGCGCGGAGCTTGTCGGCGAGGGTCGTGCGCTGCTCGCGCCACGACGACTCCTTGGCCCGCTCGCGCGCGATCACGTCGGGCGGGGCCTTGGCGAGGAAACGTTCGTTCCCGAGGGTGCGTGTGACACCCTCGAGCAGGGTGTTCAGCCGAGCCGTCTCCTGCCGCAGACGTGCGCACTCCTTGGCAATGTCAATCGCGTCTCCCAGCGGGACGAATACCGCGGAGCCATCGCCCAGCACGGCGTGGGCACCGACCCCGGACGGGGCTTTGTCCATCAGGAGGCGTTCGATCTTCGCCAGCCTCTCAATAGTCCGCTCCTCGGCGTTGCACGCCTCCGCCGTGTCCAGGGTGGCGGCCTGCACGGTCGTGTAGACCCCTCGGCTCGGCGGCACCGAGTACTCTGACCTGATGTTCCGGACCGTGCTCACCAGCTCTCGGACGCGCGCGAAACGCTCCTCGGCCTCCCGGTCCACGAGAACGGGGTCCGTCGTGGGCCACCCCGCTCCAGCCAGGAGTCGCTTCCGGCTCCGGGGCAGCGCCCCCCACAGCTCCTCTGTCACGAAGGGCATCGCCGGGTGCAGCAGGCAGAGGACGGTCCCGAAGACGTGCGCCAGAATGCCCCGCGCCACGTCACCGCCGCGAACGTCGCCGTACAGCCGCGGCTTCACCTGCTCGACATACCAGTCGGCCAGCTCGTCCCAGACGAAATGATACAGGACCCCGACCGCGTCGTTGAGGCGGAAGCCCTCCAGCGCCTCGGTGGTCTCGGTCACCGCCGCTTGGCAGCGCGAGAGGATCCACCGATCGGCCAGCTCGAACTGCTGCGGATCGAGGTCGGCGAGGTCCGGCGTCGGTTCGGAGAGGTTCGAGAGGATGAACCTGCCCACGTTCCACAGCTTGTTCGCGAAGTTCCGACCGGCTGCGAAGCTGGTCTCGAGATCGGCTGGATCGAGGATGACGTCGGTGCCAATGGCCGAGCCCGCCAGCACCGTGTAGCGCAGCGCGTCGGCCCCGTACCCTCGGATGACCTCCAACGGATCGATACCGTTTCCGCGGGACTTGGACATCTTCACGTGGTGCGTGTCGCGCACGATGCCGTTCAAGTACACCGTCGTGAACGGCCGGTCGCCGAGGAAATGGTAGCCACCCATGATCATCCGGGCGACCCAGAAGAAGATGATGTCGGGCGCCGTGACCAGCGTGTGGCCGGGGTAGTAGCGGCGGAGGTCGTCGGTGGTCTCAGGCCATCCGAACGTGGCGAACGGCCAGAGCCAGGACGAGAACCATGTGTCCAGGACGTCCTCGTCCTGGCGTACCGCCCCGCCGCACCGCTCGCAGGCCGGCGGGGTGGTTTCGGCCACCGTGATGTGGCCGCATCCCTCGGTGTCGCAGTACCATGCTGGAATGCGATGTCCCCACCAAAGCTGCCGGGAGATGTTCCAGTCGCGGATCTCCGTCAACCAGCGCTCGTACACGGCGCCCCAGCGCTCCGGCACGAATCGGAGCTTGTCCGCGCGATAGGCGGCCAGCGCCGGCGCGGCGAGGGGCGCCATGCGCACGAACCACTGATCCGAGAGCCGCGGCTCGACCACGGTGCCGCACCGGTAGCAATGCCGGATGCTGTGGCGATACGCCTCGACGTTCTCCAGGAGTCCCTCTCCCTCAAGGGCCTTCACGATCTGGCGGCGCGCTTCGAACCGGTCAACGCCGCGCACGAGCTGGGGCACGCGGGGGGAGTCCGCCATCGTGGCGTCGGAGGTGATGACCGTCGGCATCTCGCCGTCGGGATCCAGTATCCGGGCGATCTCGAAGTCGTTCGCGTCGTGCGCCGGCGTGACCTTCAGCATGCCGGTCCCGAACTCGCGTTCCACGACGGAGCTGGTGGCGATCGGGATCTGGACCCCCGAGAGTGGAATCTCCACGGTCCGCCCGGCGAACCCAGCAAAGCGGTCGTCATCGGGGTGGTACACGACCGCGACGTCGCCGAACATCGTTTCCGGGCGCGTGGTGGCCACGACCACCCACTCTCCGGCGGACGAGGCGGTCCCGCCGGTCTCGTCTGCCTCGCTGCCGCGCTGCCCCTCCGCGCTCTCTGCCCCTCTGCCCCTCTGCTCTCCGGGATCGGAGGTGGGTGTTAGCCGGTAGCGGATGAAATAGAGCTTCCCATCCGTTTCCCGAAACTCGGCTTCCTCGTCGGAGAGCGAGGTGTGGCAGCGGGGACACCAGTGGATGACCCGATGGCCCCGGTAGATCAGGCCCTCTTGGTGGAGCGCGACGAACACGTGCCGCACGGCGCGTGAGTAGTCCTCGTCCAGTGTGAACCGGGTGCGGCTCCAGTCGCAGGAGGAGCCCAGAGCCTTGAGCTGCTCGAGAATGGTCCCGCCCGTTTGCCGGACGTACGTCCAAATCCGCTCCACGAACGCCTCGCGGCCGAGGTCCTGGCGACGCAGTCCCTCCTTGGCAATCAGGCGCTCGACCACGTTTTGGGTCGCGATCCCGGCGTGGTCCGTCCCCGGGAGCCACAACGCGGCTCGCCCGCGCATGCGCTCGAAGCGGATCAGCACGTCCTGGATCGTGTTGTTGAGGCCGTGACCCATGTGCAGCCGGT
>CAYWNR010000551.1:0-2622 GCA_964459705.1 uncultured Gemmatimonadaceae bacterium
TGCCGCAGCAGGTGGTGCTGCGCACGGAGGACGGCTACGAGGTGTTCGTGGTCGAAGACGTGGACGGCCGGCCCGTGGCGCGACGGCGTCCCGTGGTCGTCGGGCCGAGCGCGGGGAACCGGGTCGTGATTGCCGAGGGCCTGGCGCCGGGCGACCTCCTCGTGACCCTGGGCCAGCAGTTGGTGGACGACGGCAGCCTGGTGCGCATCGTCCAAGGTGGGGCGGGCGGCGCTCGCGACACGACCAAGGGGCCGTCCACATGACGCAGCTCGATCGCTCCAAGTTCAAGGAGTTCCGGCTGACATCCTTCGCCGTCGATCACCCGACGATGATCGGGGTGCTCACGGCCATCGTGCTTGTCATGGGCGTCACCGCCTACATCGGGATTCCCAAGGAGTCGTCGCCCGAGATCGTCATTCCGAACATCATCGTGAATACGCTCTATCCCGGCGTGGCGCCGAAGGACATCGAGACGCTGCTGACGCAGCCACTCGAGGACGAGTTGAACACGATCGGCGACGTGAAGGAGATCACGTCCATCTCGACCGAGGGCTATTCGAGCATCAACGTCGAGTTCAATGCGGGTGTCGACATGAACGAGGCCCTCGCCCGGGTCCGTGAGAAGGTCGACATCGCGAAACCCGACCTGCCCGAGGCCGCCGAAGAGCCGCAGATCGTCGAGATCAACTTCTCCCAGTTCCCGATCATGCAGGTCAACGTGTCGGGCCCGTATAGCCTCGTCCGGCTACGCGAGGTGGCCGAAGACCTCCAGGACGCCCTGGAGCAGATCCCCAGCGTGCTCGAGGTGCAGTTGTCCGGCGGCTTGAAGCGTGAGGTCAAGGTGGACGTCGACCTCGCGAAGCTCAAGTTCTACGATCTCGCGTTCGACGATGTCGTGAAGGCCATCCGCAGGGAGAACGTGACCACGCCTGGTGGCACGATCGACGTAGGCGAGATGAAGTACCTCGTGCGCGTGCCGGGCGAGTTCGAAACCACCGCGCCGATCGCCGACATCGTCGTGAAAACGCGGAGCGAGCGGCCCGTGTACGTGCGCGATCTCGCCCACGTGGACTTCGGATTCAAGGACCGCGATTCGTACGCGCGGCTGGACGGCGATCCGGTGGTGTCGCTGGCCATCAAGAAGCGCACTGGCGAGAACATCATCGAGACGGCCGATGTCGTCCGCGCCACGATCGCGCGGTCGGCGCCGGACTTCCCGCCGGGCACCGTCGTCAAGATCACCTCGGATCAGTCGAAGGACATCGCGATGATGGTCGCGAGCCTGGAGAACAACATCATCTCCGGACTCATCCTGGTCGTCGTGGTGCTGCTGTTCTTTTTGGGACTCCGGACCGCCTGGTTCGTGGGCCTCGCCATTCCGCTGTCCATGCTGGTGTCGTTCCTCATCATGGAGGCCGCCGGGTTCTCCATGAACATGGTGGTGCTGTTCAGCCTGATCCTGGCGTTGGGGATGCTGGTCGACAACGCGATCGTGATCACCGAGAACATCTACCGGTTCCGCGAGATGGGCTGGGACCGCCAGAGCGCGGCGAAATACGCCACCGCGGAGGTGGCGATGCCGGTGATCGCGTCCACCGCGACCACCCTGGCCGCCTTTCTGCCGATGGCGTTCTGGCCGGGCATCGTTGGCGAGTTCATGAAGTACTTGCCGCTCACCCTGATCATCACGCTCAGCTCGTCGCTGTTCGTGGCGCTGGTCATCATCCCGAGTCTGTGCGGTCAGTTCCTGGAGCCGGAGAACGCCCCCGTCCATCCGCTCACGCGCTCCGCGCGACTGCTGCTGATTGCCGGGGCGGTGCTCCTCACGGTGGTGCTCCTGGCGGTGAACTGGTTGACGGCCGTGCTGCTCCTCCTCACGGTCGCGGGGGTCTACGCGTTCCACAAGAACGTGGGAGTACCCGTGAGCCGGTGGTTCATGAATCAGGGAATCCCCGCCATCATCGCGCAGTACGAGCACCGGTTGCGCTGGGCGCTGGACCATCGCGCCGTCGTGCTCGGGACGGCGTTCGCGACACTCATCTTGACGGTCGTCGTCTTCGGAATGTTCAGCGTGGGCGTGGAGTTCTTTCCGGAGGACATCCCGCCGAGCACCGTGTACGCGCAGATCGAGGCTCCGGTGGGGACCCGTGTCGAGGAAACGGACCGCATCGCCCATCGGATCGAGGAGGAGATCGGCGACCTGCCGGGTCGTGAGGATATCGAGTCGGTCGTCGCGACCGCCGGATCGCGGATTGCCAACAACTTCGGTCCCACCAACGGCACCCACCTCGGCACCGTCGCGGTGAACTTCACCGAATACGAGAATCGCAAGTACGACGTGTTCACGACGCTCGAGGACATGCGCCGCACGATCGGGGCCGGAATCGCGGGCGCCGACATCTCCGTCGAGAAGCCGCAGATGGGGCCCCCCACAGGGGCGCCGATCAATCTGGAGATTTGGGGCCAGGATGCGGACACGCTGCGCATCTTGGCGGATCGGGCGATAACGCAGCTGGAACAGTCGCCGATCTTCGCCAAACTGGATGGGCTCGAGAGCGACATGGCCGCGGGACGGCCGGAGGTCGTGGTGGACGTCGACCGGGAGCGCGCGGCGCTCTGGGG
>CAYWNR010000552.1:0-2620 GCA_964459705.1 uncultured Gemmatimonadaceae bacterium
CCGGCCGGAACGAGCGCCACCCGATTCTCGTTGGTCTTGATTTCCTTCGGCACCCCGATGATCATCGCCCCGTCCCGTCGTCTCGAAGGTCTCTAGTGAGGCCCGAGCCATACCGTGGTCTGACGCTCGGGCAACAAGAACTCGGCCGCGACACCCGCGACCGTCTCTAGCGCGACCGCATCAATGGCGCGCAGTACGTCATCAATCGACCGGTACGATACCCCGTGGAGCAGGAATCCCGCCAGCCGGTGCATGCGGGCCGCCGGACTCTCGAGGGTCAGCGTGACTTGTCCCTTCAGTTGCTGCCTGGCCTTGGCCAGCTCGTCGGCATCCAGCCCCTCCCGAGCCATCCGCCCCAGCTCATCCCGGATCGCATCGACCGCATCGGCTGCCCGATCCGGGCTGGTGCCGACGTAGACGCCGAGCATCCCCCCGGCGCGGTAGAACGACTGATAGGAGAACACGGAGTATGCCAGCCCCAGCTCCTCCCGCACCCGTTGGAACAGTCGGCTCGACATGCCACCGCCCAGGGCGTTCACGAGGAGGATCAGCGCGTCGCGGCGAGGGTCGTCATACGGGAACGTGTCGGTGCCGAGGACGATGTGCGTTTGTGCCCCCGCCCGCGTCACGCGGTGCTGTGCGCCGCGCGCTGCCACGGCTGGGGTCACGTCCGGCGGCTCGTCGCCGGCCGGGAAGGTGAACCAGCCGAGCTTCGTGAGCAGTCTGAGGAGGGCGTCGTGCGACACGAGCCCGGCCACGGCAATGACGATCTGCCGTGGCTGGTACGCGCGCCCGTGCAGGACCCGAAGATCCGGCACTTGGAGGGCCGCCACCGTCTCGCGCGTGCCCAGAATGGGAAAGCCGAACGGGTGTCCGGGCCACAGGGCACGCGCATGCAGATCGAAGACCAGGTCATCGGGGGTGTCTTCCACCGTACTGATTTCTTCCAGTACCACACGGCGTTCCAGGTCGAGGTCGGAGGCACGCAGGGCCGGATGGCGGACGAGATCCGTGAGCACGTCGAGGGCGCGCGGGAGATCCTCGTCGAGGACGCGCGCCTGGAAGGAGGTGTGGTCCCGCGCCGTGAACGCGTCGAGCGAGCCCCCGCGGGACTCCAACTCGAGCGCGATCTCCCGCGCCGACCGGCGCTCGGTCCCCTTGAACACCATGTGCTCGAGGAGATGGGAGACGCCCATGGTGCGGGCCTCCTCGTGTGCCGCCGCCGAGCGCACCCACATGCCCACGGCAACCGAGCGCACGGCGGGCATCGACTCGGAGAGAACGACCACGCCGTTCTCTCCGTCCGTCCGGAACAGGCCGTCGTCGAGCCGGACCGTCCGCACGGTTAGGTCTGTTCCAGCAGCGCCTTCCGGGAGAGCCGCATCTTCCCGCGGCCATCGACCTCGAGGAGCTTGACGCGTACCACGTCGCCCTTCTTGACGACGTCCTCGGTCTTCTCGACGCGGTTGTGCGCCAACTCGGAGATGTGCAGGAGGCCCTCGGTCCCGGGAAGAATCTCGACGAAGGCGCCGAAGGCCGTCGTGCTCTTCACGACCCCCTCGTACACCTTCCCCACCTCCGGCTCCTGCACGATGGCCGCGATCATGTCCCGGGCGCGCTCACCCGCCGGACCGTCCACGGCCGAAATCGTGACCGTGCCGTCGTCCTCGACGTTGATTTCCGCCCCCGTCTGCTCCTGGATGCCGCGGATGATCTTCCCCTTCGGCCCGATGATGTCCCCGATCCGGTCCGGTCGGACCTTCAGGGTCAAGATCCGCGGGGCGTAACGCGACAAGGTCTGCCGGGGACCGGCCAGCGTCTTGGCCATCTCACCGAGGATGTGCAACCGTCCTCGCCGTGCCTGCGCCAGCGCGTCCCGCACGACGTCGAGTGAGAGACCATGGATCTTGATGTCCATCTGGATGGACGTCACGCCGTCCGCAGTCCCGGCCACCTTGAAGTCCATGTCTCCCAGATGGTCTTCGGTGCCGAGGATATCCGTGAGCACCGCCACCCGGTCTCCCTCCTTGATCAACCCCATCGCGACGCCGGCACAGGGGGCCTTCATCGGCACGCCCGCATCCATCAGCGCGAGGGATCCACCACACACCGTGGCCATGGACGAGGATCCATTGGACTCCAGGATCTCCGACACGAGCCGAATCGTGTACGGGAAGGCGTCATACGATGGCAGGAGGGCTTGCAACGCGCGCTCCGCCAAGTTCCCGTGCCCGATCTCACGGCGCGAAACGCCGCGCACCGGCTTGACCTCGCCGGTGCAGAACGGCGGGAAGTTGTAGTGGAGCATGAAGCTCTTTGACGTTTCCTGCGCGATGTCGATGTTGTCGATCCGCTGCTCGTCCGACACGGTGCCCAGCGTCGTGCTGACGAGCGCCTGGGTCTGGCCGCGCGTGAAGAGCGCCGATCCGTGCCCGCGCGGCAGGAGTCCGACCTCACTGGTGATGGGCCGCACCGTCTGGTAATCCCGCCCGTCCACCCGCTCGCCGCGGTCGAGCACCTGCTGCCGCATGGTCTCGTATTCGACGTCGTCCAGCACGCTCATGACGTGCTTCAGGTGGTCCGCGAGTTCGACGGCGACCTCCTCGAGCACGGCGGCGCG
>CAYWNR010000553.1:0-2619 GCA_964459705.1 uncultured Gemmatimonadaceae bacterium
CATCTGGCCGGCCTACCACCAGATTCGGAGCGAACTCGCGCTGCTCCGCTGGCGCAGCAACAACGCCTTCCGGGCTCCCGTCGTCATCCGTGCCGCGTACGGGGGATACCTCAGGGGCGGTGCCATCTATCACTCCCAGACCGGCGCGTCGCTCTTTACGCACATCCCGGGATTGCGGGTGGTCTGTCCGGCGACCGCGCTCGACGCGAACGGCCTCCTGCGCACGGCCATCCGGTGCGAGGATCCGGTGCTCTTCCTCGAGCACAAGCACCTCTATCGCCAGACGTACAACAAGTCGGCCTACCCTGGGCCCAACTTCATGGTGCCGTTCGGCAAGGCACGAGTCGTCCGGGAAGGCACCGACGTCACGCTGATCACGTACGGCGCGGTGGTCCAACGGTCGGTCAACGCGGCCAAGATCGTCGAAGAGACGGACGGCATCAGCGTGGAGGTGATCGACCTGCGCTCGTTGCAGCCGGTGGACTGGGAGCGCATCGGCACCTCGGTTCGAAAGACGGGCCGCGCCATGGTCGCGTGTGAAGACTCGCTCTCGTGGGGCTACGGAGCGGAGATCGCGGCGCGGATCGCGGACGACCATTTTGCCTGGTTGGATGCGCCGGTGCGGCGGATCGGGGCGACGGATACGTTCGTTGCCTACGCGCCGGAGCTCGAAGACGTGATCCTGCCGCAGGCCCAGAGCATCGCCGCGGGCATTCGGGAGATCTGTCGATTCTAGCGTGCTGACAGGCGACGCCCGCGCCCGGGCGCCGCGCGGTCGCCGCTACCTGCCGAGCGCGCTCCGGATTTCCCCAGCGGCTTCTATGGCCGCCTCGACATCGTCGCTCAGGACGCGCGCGGCTTGGGTCGCGCTGGTCAGCTCATCCAAGACCGCGCTGACCCCCGCGGAACGCAGGCGCAACAGGTCGAAGCGGATGTTCTGTACGGCCAGCACGCACGACTCGAATTGGTTCTGCAAGGCCTGGCGGCGCTGGACCAGCTCGCCTAAGGTCTCGTGCTGGCGTCGCAGGAGCTCGACGCGACGGTCGTCGCCACCTTGGCCCGCGAGGTCGTCGATGCGCGCATCGAGCCGCGCGAGCGCATCGGGGTCCACCTCACCCTCCATCTGCGAGAGCGTCCGCGCGAGATCCAACGCGCGGGTGGACAAGCCCTCCACCGTGTGCACGACGTCCGGAAGCAAGTTGCGCTCGGACGGGGGCAGCCGCGTGATGATTTGCCGAACGGCGGCCTCATCGCGGCGGAGTTGGGCGATCGACGGGGCCAGGGGGCCAAAATCGTCGTCCGCGCCAACATCCGTCGGACGGCGCAGGGCCTTCGGCGCGTCGGCCGGAGCCAAACGGACTTCCACAGCATCCGGGGCGGGCGGACGATTGATGACGTCGCGCCAACTGTAGCCCGCCTGCCAGAGCTTCGAGAAGCGCGTCCCGATCCCGAACCCCCAGAATCCCGCGACGAGCAAGAACCACGGGTCGGTGATCCCGGTCGCCACGTTGATGAGCATGAGGCCGCCCGACACGACGGCCCATCGGGCGAACTCCTCACGAAACTTGCGCACGATCTCAGGCTCGCGAGGGCGCTGTGTGCCTGGAGGCTGCTCGCGCCCTCGCCGCGACGGCCGGCGCTCCCAGCGCCGCTCGGGTACGGCTCGATCCGGCGGCTCGAGCGCCGCGCCACGACGACTCGAGGTCGCCACGGGAGGCCGGTAGGGTCCGGCGCTGCGGCTGTCCAGGGCCCGGACAAGGGACTCGGCGGTTGGCCAACGGGCGCTGGGGTCCTTCTCGAGACACCGCATGATGCAGGTGGCGAGGTCGTCTGGGAGATCCGACCGCGTCCGCTTGATGTCCGGGGGAGTCTCCGAAATGTGCTTCATGAGGATCCCGGGCACCGTCGGCGCGTGAAACGGCAGTTCCCCGGTCGCCATTTCGAAGGCCACGACTCCGAGCGCGTACAAGTCGCTCCGCGCATCGATCTCGCGCTCCCCCGCCGCCTGTTCCGGACTCATGTAGTGCGGCGTACCAATCGCGATGCCCGTTCCCGTCAGCGTACCGGCGCTTGTTTGGGAAAGCGCTTTGGCGATCCCGAAGTCCGTCACCATGACGCGGCGTCGCGTGCCTTCGAGCAGGATGTTGTCCGGCTTGACGTCACGGTGGATCACGCCCATCGCATGGGCCATCCCGAGGGCATCCGCCGTCTCCTTCGTGATGCGACGCACTTCTTCCGCGGGGAGCGCATGTCGGCGCCGCAGGCGGCCCGCCAACGACTCACCGTCGACGTAGCCCATCACGAAGTACACCAGCCCACCCTGATCGCCGACGGCGTGGATGGGAACGATGTGCGGGTGCGACAGGCGGGCCGCCGTCTGGGCCTCGCGCATGAAGCGCGTCTTGATTTCCTGGCGGAACGCGAGCTCGGGCGGGAGGACCTTGATGGCGACGCGGCGCTTCAGCGCGAGATCACGCGCCAAGAAGACCACCCCCATACCGCCCCGGCCGATCTCCCCCTCAATCTCGTATGCCCCCTCGAGAATGTGGGATAAGCGCTCAGCGAGCGGGTTCTCGTGGGGCTGTGCGTCGTCCATGTGGCACCGGTCGGATTCGGGCC
>CAYWNR010000554.1:0-2617 GCA_964459705.1 uncultured Gemmatimonadaceae bacterium
ACGCCTACGTGCTGCTCAAGGAAAAGCAGGGGACGCGCGTAGACGCCCAGCGCATGCTGGGCCGGGTGGAGCAGGCACTGGCCTCGACCGGCACCGAGGCGACACCGGCGTTCCGCGCCGAGCTGCTGTACCGCCGAGCCCTGCTGATGGATGACTGGTTGCGGAACTTCGACTTTCTCGTCAATTATCCGGGGACGCTGCCGGTACACACTCCCGACTGTGTCGACATCAGCTTCTACTTCTGCGAGGACTTCACCCGGCCGCGCCTCTTCAACGAACGGTTCGTGCACGCACCCAACTTGGCCTCGGTGATTGCTGATGACCGGCGCGCCGTCGTGCAGTTGCTGGACTCGGCACTGAGCATCGATCCTTTGCACGCGGACGCTGAGCGGCTGCGCCTTCGACGTGCGCTCGTCGAGAACGACTGGCGGGCATTTGCCACCGTGACAGCACGGTGGGCGCAGGTGGACCCGAAGGCGGTGGCGCCACGGCTCGCCGTGCTGGCGGCACAGGTGCACGATACGGCCTACGGGGAAGCCGGACAGACACTCGCGGTGATCGACTCGCTGATCCCGGACTCGCTGCGGTCAGTCTTTGAGCGGTTCGAAGTGATCAGCCGGAATGTCGACCCCGCGCGCATCGAAGAGGTATGGGCATTGTCGGACCCGTTGTACTTGACGCCGGAGAATGAACGGCGGGTGCAACTGTTCTCACGGCTGGCCCTGGCCGACATCATGTTCACCGACCGAGCGAACGGCATGATGGGGCGCGACACCCAGCCAGGAAAGCTGCTGCTCCGCTACGGGTGGCCGGCACACATCTGGGAGGTGATGCGCGACAATCAATTGGGCGGCAGGTGGACGTTCTTCAACTATGACCTGGATCTGCCGAGCTTCGTGTTCCAGCGGAACCTCTCGGAGCGCGAGTTCGAATACGAGATGCTCTCCTCGACAGAGAGCCTGGATAGCAACCTGGCCCGCGCCCTGCCATCCACCTTTGAGAATCCGTATCGGGCGGGTTCCGTGAGCGCCCTCGTGACCCGGTTCCCGCGGCCGAACCGGCCCGTGCTCGAGGTGCATGCCCGGTTTCGCTGGACGCCGCTCACGCCGGAGCCGGAGCGCGTGGACGTGGGGGTATTCGTCCACGAACGCATGCACGGGCGCCTGGTGAATCGGGGAACGGCGACGCGCCGAGGGGAGGGATCGGTCACCTACGAGGCCACGCTGCCGGTCGTGGCGGGCCCGTTGCAGATGTCGGTGGAGGGGATGGCCGAAGGCACGAAGGCGGCAGGTGCACTTCGCGAGAGACTCGACATTAGGTCGCCCCAGGGGCTGCTGCTGTCGGATCTCCTACTCGCGGATCTCGCGGATAGCGCGGGGGAGGTCAACCAGCGAAGCGATGTCCGGTTGGTCGGCCGCGCGGACACGCTGCCCCCGCCGGCGTCCGACCTCACGGTCTACTGGGAGACGTATGGGCTCACCCTCGCCGCCGACTCCACGGCGCGCTACACCGTGACCGTGCGGCTGGCGGAGACGGGGGGCGGGCGCACGCCCGGCGGCGAGCTGGTCCGTGTGCTGGGACGCGTCGCCGGACTCCGGGATCAAGGGGGGGTGATCACCTGGGAGCGGCAGCGACGGTTGGGAGTTGGGGGCTACGCCGCCGACGTCGTGACGCTGCAGCTGCCCAAGGCGACGGGCAGCTATCGGCTGGTGGTGACGGTACACGACGAGGTGGCGGGCGCGAGCGCTACGAGTCAACGGGGACTGACGCTCACGAGGTAGAGGGTAGCCCATGATCGCATTGCTCCTGGCCCTCCAGGTTCCTGCGGCCCCCCCTCCGGCCTGCGAGGCCACGTGGCCCCGCCCCACGCTCTCCTGGGGCGACGCGAACGCGAACGATTCGACCGCCGCTCGGCTGCGCGCAGCCGCGCACGCCGCGCCCAAGGACGGCGAGGCGTGGTTCGCGTACGGTCTGTTTCTCACCGTCAACGCCAGCGACAGGCTCGGCGACTGGCACGACCGCTTCGAGGCGCAGCAGGCGCTCGAGCAGGCGCTCCGTCTGCTGCCGGGGGATGATCCGCGGCCCCTCGCCGCCTTCGCCGTCCTGCGGCGCAAGCAGGCGGCGAGCACCGACGCGCACCGCGCCGCCGGGCGCGCGGTCGGGAGGATCGCGCGCGGGAACGGCACGCTCGACCCGTGCTTCGAGGCCGAGGTCTATTACCAGATGGCCATGATCTACCGCGCGTCGTGGGAGGAGTGGGACGGCATGACGTTCATGGGCGGCTCGGTGACCTCGTTCGTCCCGTGCCCCGGCGGGCGGGAACGCTGCCCAGAGAATTACTACGACGCCATGAGCCGCCGGGCCGATCTGAGCAGCATGCGCTTCAAGGCGCGCGACGCCACCATCGAGAGCCTCGAGGCCGCGGTGGCTGCCGATCCGCGGCACCGCGACGCGCAGCACGCCCTCCTGCTCGCGCTCTTTGACCTCGGCAACTGGAACCGCTTTACCGAAGCGTTGCGCTCCGCGCGCGCGGTCGATTCGCTCGATCCCTGGCTCGATTTCTGGGAAGCCACCGAAGCGTACACGCGGCGCGACCTGGCGCGCGCCGAGCGGGCCG
>CAYWNR010000555.1:0-2611 GCA_964459705.1 uncultured Gemmatimonadaceae bacterium
CGCGCCGCATGATCGGCTGGACGGCGGGGCCCAGCTCCTCACGCAGTGTGTCCCACGCTTCGCGCGCGATGATCGTCACCTGCCGCCGTCCGCCCCAGTCCGCGTTGCCGACGATGCCCTGGCCCGCAATCAGCTGCGCTTCGGTTGCCGGGTCCATGGGCCCTCGCCGGGCGCGCTTGATCCAGATCGCTTCCAGCCGTCCACTCTCGGACATCCGCAACGTCTCCCTGACTACGCGATGAGCGCGTAGCGCTCCAGCGCCGCGCGGTCGGCGCGGAGCGTGTCGAGCGCGCCGTCCCACGCCACCCGCCCATCCACCAGCACGATGGCCCGTTGGCAGAGCGCCGCCGCAACGTCGAGATCATGGGTCGCGACGAGCAGCGTCTCCGCTCGCGCCGCAAGCGCGTCCAACAGGCGGCGCCGGCTGCGGGCGTCGAGGTCGCCGGTCGGCTCATCCAGCACGAGCAAGTCGGGTGCGGACACCAACACGGTGGCCAGCGCCGCGAGCCGTCGCTCGCCGCCGCTCAAGTGGTGCGCGGCTCGGCCGGCGGCATGCTCGAGGCCGAGCAAGGCGAGCGTGTGGTGCGCGCGCGTTGTCGCCTCTGTAGGAGCGGCCCCGGCATTCAACGGACCGAAAGCCACGTCTTCCAGCAGCGTGGGCAAGAAGAGCTGGTCGTCGGGGTCTTGAAACACCAGGCCGACGCGACGGCGCACCTCGGGCGCCGTGCGCTCGGTGACCGGCGTTCCGTCGAACGTCACCTGGCCGGCGGTCGGCAGGAGCAGTCCGTTCACGAGTTGCAGCAGCGTGCTCTTCCCGGCCCCCGTGGGACCGAGCAGCGCAACCCGCTCGGCAGTCGCGACCGACAGCGAGATATCTGCGAGTGCCGGGGTCTCGTCCGGGTAGTGGTAGGTAACGTTATCGAATTGCAGCAATGGCGTCACCGCGGGACCCTTGCGCTCACCGCGATCCCTACCACGAGCGCGCTCAGCAGGAGCAGCTGCCACACCGCGGCACGGGTCCACGGCGTCTCGGTGAGCCGCGGCAGATCACCGGTGAACCCGCGCGCGAGCATCGCGCGGTGCGTACGCTCGCCACGGGCAAAGGAGCGGCCGAGCGTCGCGGCCGTGACGGCCACCAGCAACCGGCGACGCGGCGTGGCACCCTGTCCCAGGTTCCGGCTTCGTGCGGCGCGCCGCATGCGCTCGATCTCGTCCAAGGTCAGATACAGCAGCCGGTAGCCGAGTCCAAGCGCGGTGGCAACGGGTCGAGGGAGATGGAGCTGGCGCAAGGCGTGGAGCAGCTCGGGAAAGGTCGTCGTGCTGACGAGCAACACCGCCGGCGCCAGCGCCACGGCCGCTCGACTCATGACGACCGCGAACCGCTCGGCCCCCGAGCGCGAGATCGTGATGAATCCAATGCGGGCCAGCGGCTCTCCCGGCACCATCACGAGCAGCGCGGCGGAGGCGACCAGCACCGCGCCCAGCGGCCACGCCAGTCGGGCGAGCGCGGTGACGGGCGCGATGCGCGCGATCATCAACAGGGCGACCGACAGGGCGGCGAGCAGCGCCAACTCGAGCCACGCGCCTGGCGGCAGCGTCGCGGCAACGAGGGCAAACACGGTCGCCCCAAGCAGCCGTCCCACCGCCGGCAGGCGCGTCACCGGCGACGGGACGTGCGCGAATTGATCGAGATGATGAAAGCTCATTCCCGTCGCCGCGCCATGGCCGTCGCGACGCCCCACGTGACGATGAATGCCGCGAGAAGTCCGATGACGCCCGCCGCCCACGCGCCGCTCACCGACGCGATCCGGTTCGCGACCGATCGGGCGCCTGGTAGCTCGCCGCCGTGAGCCGCGAGCCGGTGCAGCGCGGCTTGCAGCACGTCGGGCTGGCTGGATGCAACCGCGACTGCCGCCAGCACAATGACGAGCGCCCCGGTAGCGACGACCGCTGCCGCGCGCGCGACGCCCGAGGGGCGGGCGGTGCGTGCGGTGACGAGGTCGGGCCGTGTGCGCAGCACCATACCGAGGATTCCCGCGGTGAGCGCGCCCTCCGCGACGCCCACCAGCAGGTGACCACCCCCAACCAACAGGAGCACTGGTTTCAGCGGTGCGAGTCCCGAACCCACCAGCTCGATGGCGACCGCGATGCCAACCAGCGTCGTCGAGCAGAACGCGGCGATCCCGGCGGCGACGAGTGTCCCGCGCCGGCCGCCCGCGGCCAGCGTCTGTCCCCAGCGAAAGATCAGCCAACCGCTCCCCACGCCGAGCACCGCCATGTTGAGCGTGTTGGCGCCGAGCGCCGCGATGCCGCCGTCCTGGAACAGGAGGGCCTGGACCAGCAGCACCGCGAACAGCACCAACATGCCGACCCAGGGACCGAACAGGATCGCGGCGAGTGTGCCGCCCAGGAGGTGGGCGCTCGCGCCGATCCCGAGCGGGAAGTTGAGCATCTGGGCGGCAAAGACGAACGCCGTGGCGGCGCCGAGCACGGGCGCTTCGCGCTCGCCCAGCGCCTCGCGGGCACGGCGCACGGCCACGGTGAGCGCGGCCGCGCTCGCGCCGGCCGTGCCTGCCAGGACAGGGACGCTCAGGAATCCGTCGGGGATGTG
>CAYWNR010000556.1:0-2610 GCA_964459705.1 uncultured Gemmatimonadaceae bacterium
GGCGGCACGTACGGCCGCATCCTGGGCGGCGAGTATCCGCGCCGGGGCGAGGTCCATGAGGATCGAGGGTACTCGGACGACGTCGCGGACGCGGCGTCCCATTACGCCAAGGAAGCACGCGAGGTGGCCGCCGACGTGGTGGATGCCGCCAAGCGGGCGGCCTCCGCGTTCGCCAACGCCTTCAAGGAGCCGCGCCAGAAGTGAACGTCCTGGTGGTCGGCGGCGGCGGGCGGGAACACGCCCTCTGCTGGGTCCTCGCGAAGACGGCGCGCGTGTTCTGCGCGCCTGGGAATCCGGGAACCGCGGCCGTCGCCACCAACCTCCCGATCGGCGCGTCCGACTACCCTGGGCTGCGTGCGGCCCTGAAGACACACTCCATCGATCTCACCGTCATCGGCCCGGAAGCCCCGCTCGCCGCGGGGCTCGCCGATGTCCTGCGAGCGGCCGGCCACCACGTGTTCGGCCCGTCGGCGGCGGCGGCGCGGATCGAGGCGTCGAAGGCGTTCGCCAAAGCGCTGATGCACGAAGCCGGTGTGCCAACCGCGGCGTCCCGGACATTCACCCGAGAGATGGACGCGCTCGCGCACCTCGCGACGCATCCCGAGCCGCTGGTCGTCAAAGCATCCGGCCTGGCCGCGGGCAAAGGGGCCGTGGTGTGCGCGACGCGGGATGAAGCGAGCGACGCGGTGGAAGCCATGTTCGGCGGCCGCTTCGGGGATGCCGGGCGCGAGGTCGTGATCGAGGAGTTCCTCGAAGGCGAGGAGCTGTCCGTGTTCGCCCTGACGGACGGGGAACACGTCGCCCTGCTGCCCTCGGCGCAGGACCACAAGCGTCTGCTCGAGGGTGACGCCGGCCCGAATACGGGCGGCATGGGCGCGTATGCGCCCGTCTCGATGGCGACGCCGGCGCTGCTCGATCGGGTGGAGCGCGAGATCCTCCTCCCTACGCTCGGCGCCATGGCCCAGCGCGGGTGCCCCTATCAGGGCGTGCTCTACGCCGGCCTCATGGTGGCCGCGGACGGCGCGCCGTCGGTCGTGGAGTTCAACTGTCGGTTCGGGGACCCGGAAGCCCAGGTCGTCCTCCCCGTGGCCGACGCCGACCTGAGCGCCCTCCTATGGACGATCGCCGCCGGGGAACCGTGGAATCTCCCATCGCGGATCGCGGCACGACGCGCGGCGGTGACCACAGTGCTCGCGGCGAGTGGCTATCCCGACGCGCCCCGAAAGGGCGCCGCGATCGGGATCCCGGACGATCTCGGCCCGGACGCCGTGCTGTTCCACGCCGGGACCGCGGACGCCGATGGGACGCTCCGGACCGCAGGTGGGCGCGTGCTGTGCGCCACCGGACTTGGGGCCACCGTGGAGCGAGCCGCCGAGGTGAGCAGGTCGCTGGCGGAACGCGTTACCTTCGAGGGCCGCCAATTCCGGCGGGACATCGCGTGGCGCGAGATCCAACGTGCCGGAGCTACCTGAAGTCGAGACCATCGTCCGCGACCTCGCCCCCCGGGTCGCGGGCCGCACGCTTCGCCATCCCGTCCTCCACAAGTCCGACGTCCTCCGCGGCGTGAGCCGCGCCCGTCTGCTCCGCGCTCTCGACGGGTCGCGGGTGGTGAGCCTGACCCGCCGGGCCAAGCACATCGTGGCGCAGCTCGACACCGGCGGGCGTCTCGTGATCCAGCTCCGGATGACGGGGTCCCTCCAGATCCACCGCCCACCGCTCACCCCCGATCAGCGCCGGTATGCGGTCCTCACCGCGGCACTCGGCTCGCGGGAGCTGCTGGTGTTCCGGGACGTGCGCCGGCTCGGCACCATCCACCTCTTGGATGATCGGGCGTGGGCCGCCTATACTAGTCGCATCGGTGACGAGCCCCTCGATCCGGCGTTCACGCTCGAGCGGTTCCGCGCCGCGCTCCAGGGAAGCAAGCAGGCCATCAAGAAGGTGCTCATGGACCAGCGGAAGCTCGCCGGCGTGGGGAACATCTATGCGAACGAGGCGTTGTTTCGGGCGAGGATCGATCCCTCCCGACCGGCATGCCGGGTCGACCCGGAGAGCAGCGCCCGTCTCTACGATGCCGTCCGCGCCGTGCTGACGGACGCCGTGACCGCCCGGGGGACAACAGTGCGCGACTACCGCACGGGCACGGGCCAGGCCGGCACCTTCCAATTCTCCCTCGATGTCTACGGTCGGGCCGGGGAGCCGTGCGTTCGCTGCGGCACGCCACTCGCCACCACGCACGCCATCGACGGCCGGGCGACGACGTTCTGTTGGCGCTGTCAGGGAAGCCCCCCACCCACCCGGAGGGCGCGTGGGCGGTAAGCGTCGACGCGCGATCGTTCCGCGGCTCGACCCCCGGTGCGTCTGCGGGGAAGCGCTCAAGCCGTTCTGGCCCTTCTGCCCCGAGTGCGCGCGCCCGCAAGTCTGGCGCGACCTGTACCAGGAAACCGGGGCCGAGTGCGCCTACTGCGGCTGGATGGTGTCGGATTACTCGTGGTACTGCCCGTGGTGTGGTGAGGACATCCACGAAGAGGGCGTCTCGAGCGACCGCCCCCTCAAGGCGCCGGCCGGGTTCCGCTTCTCCGCCAAGTGCGATGCCGGCTGCGGGGGCGGCGT
>CAYWNR010000557.1:0-2610 GCA_964459705.1 uncultured Gemmatimonadaceae bacterium
GCTCGAGACCCATGTGCGTCCACGTCGTTCCCGCGTCGGTTGAGCGGTAGATCCCGTTTCCCGGAGACGTGGGCGGGCGAATGATGAAGGTCTCTCCCGTTCCAGCCCAGACCACGTTCGGGGCGGACGGTGCCACGGCGAGCGCCCCGATGGCCTGTGCGGGCTGGTCGTCGAACACCGGCGTCCACGTCACGCCCCCATCGGTGGTCTTGAACACGCCTCCGGACGCCGCCCCGATGTAGGCGACCATGGGGTTGCCAGGTTCCCCGGCGACGGCGCTGGCCCGGTTTCCTTCGGGACCGATGTGCCGGTACTGCAGGGAGTCGTACGTGGCGGGATCGATGTGCTGCGCCAGCAGGCCGGTGGGAGCGAGCAGCGCGAGCCATGGGAGCGAACGGCGAAGACGGAGCGACGGCAGGGTGAGCACAGGCCAATCCAATGCGAGAAGGTGTGGCTAAGGTGCGCGAGCGTTCGCGTGAGGGGAAGTGGACGCAACGGACGCGATGCCGCTCTTCCCGCCGCCGTGACGCGCGGGTACCGTTGACGCATGCATGTGGATCCGATCGGCGCGCTCGCGTTCTATGTGGCGTTTCTCTTCTCCACCGTGTTGCACGAAGCGGCCCACGCGTGGGTGGCGCTGTTGGGCGGTGACCGGACCGCGTATCTCGGTGGGCAGGTGACGCTCGATCCGCGCCCCCACATCCGGCGCGAGCCGGTGGGCATGGTGATCCTGCCGTTCCTCTCGCTGGTGTTTTCAGGGTGGCCGTTCGGGTTTGCGAGCGCGCCCTATAACCGGGACTGGGCCGCGCGCTATCCGCGGCGGGCCGCTGTGATGGCCCTGGCCGGGCCGGCGGCGAACCTGCTGCTGGCCTTGCTGGCCTTGGTGGCGATTCGGGTGGGCACCGCGGCGGGGGTATTCACGGCGCCACCGTCCGTGGAATTCACCTCGGTGACGAAAGCGACGGGCGGCGTGCTGTGGCAGAGCCTGGCGTTTCTGGTGAGCGTGTTCTTCTCGATGAACCTGGTGCTGGTGGGCCTCAACATTTTGCCGGTGCCGCCGCTCGACGGCAGCGCCGCCGTCCCGCTGTTCTTGAGCGACCGGGCCACCGAGCGCTATCAGCAGTTCCTCTGGCGCCAGCCCGGACTCGCCTACCTCGGCATCCTGGTGGCGTGGCAGCTGTTCGCGTACGTCTTCCACCCGCTCTTCCTGTTCGCCGTCAACTTGCTCTATCCGGGGGTGCGGTATGGGTGAGTCGGGGCGGGGGATGCTCTGCGCTGGGTGACAGTGGTGGCGGGCTAGCGGCTGGCGGGATTGGGCGGGATGAGCGGGGTGGGAACTCACGTACATCCCGCTCATCCCGCCTATCCTGCTTCTCCCGCCCGTTTCTGTCTCGGCCGTCGCCCCTCAGCTCAGTCCCCAACTACCCCGAGCTGGGTCAGCAGGAACGTCAGCTCGCCCGCGGACTCGTCCAGCATCTGGCTGAACGGGCGACCGCGCCCCGCCGCGTGGCCTTCCTTGGGTCTATAGCGGAGAATCACCGGAAGTCCTGACGTCGTAGCCGCCTGAAGGCGGGCCGTCATCCGTCGTGCCTGGCGTGGCGGTACGCGGGTATCGAGGTCACCGGTCGCGAGCATCACCGCCGGATACCGCGTGCCCGGCGTCACGTGCTGGTAGGGAGAGTACTCGCGCAGAAACGCGAACTGCTCCGGGATAGCCGCGTTCCCGTACTCGTGGAGCGCCGGGAGGTTGTTGGTCTTCGTGAAGGTGTAGAACCGAACCATGTCGAGATCCGGGAAGCCGCACAAGACGGCCCGGAACAAGTCAGAACGCTGGGTCAGCGCGCTCCCGACCAACAGCCCACCGTTGCTCTCACCGTGGATGGCGAGCTTCTTCGGGTTCGTGTACTTGTTGGCGATCAGCCACTCCGCGGCCGCAAGGAAATCGTCGAACACGTGCTGCTTGTTCTCGAGCATCCCGTCCCGATGCCAGCGCTCCCCGAACTCGCTCCCGCCGCGCAAGTTCGCCACCGCATAGACGCCGCCATGTTCTAACCAGACGACGACGCGCGCATTGAAGCGGGGCGTGGTTGCCGAGTTGAAGCCCCCGTAGCCTGTGAGCAGCGTTGGCCGTTGACCGTCGAGGCGTACGTCGGCGCGATGGATCAAGAACATCGGGACCCGCGTACCGTCCTTCGACGGGTACCAGACCTGGTTCACGACGACACCCGCCGAATCGAACGGCACATCATCGCGATTCCAAAGTGTGCGCTCGCCGGTCGCCAGGTTTACGAGATAGGTCTCCTGCGGGATGGTGTAGGAGGAAATCGAGAGGAACGCGCGGCCCCGGTCGGCTCCCCGCAAGTTGACGCTCGAGAACTTCGGAACGGCGAGCTCGCCTGCCGGCGTCCCGTCCATAGCGTACGCGCGGATCACCGGCGAGACGTCGTGCAGGTAGGTCGCGTAGATCTTCCCGTCGAGGAACGTGTAGGACTGCATCACGTCGTCCGCTTCGGGGATCAGTTCCTTCCAGTGCGCGCGGTCGGGCGCCGCCAGGTCGGCAACCAGCAGGCGGTTGTTCGGCGCGTCCAGGTTGGTGCGGATGTAGAGCTT
>CAYWNR010000558.1:0-2606 GCA_964459705.1 uncultured Gemmatimonadaceae bacterium
GCCGCGGTTGGCGATGAGGACGCGCTTCACCCCGCCCCTCCCAGCGAAACCGCGGACCGTCGGACCGTCGGACCGTCGGACCGATGAGGAGATCGACGGACGAGAGCCTCCGCCGGTCCGCCGGTCCGCCGGTCCGCCGCCTTACAGCGGGATATTCCCATGCTTCTTCGGCGGCGGCGTATCGCGCTTCGTGAGGAGCGTCTGGAGCGCGGAGATCAGCCGCGGGCGGGTTTCCCGTGGATCGATGACGTCATCGAGGAACCCCCGGGCCGCGGCTTCGTAGGGGTGCGCGAACTTCTCGCGATAGTCCGACACCAACTCGTCCAGTTTTGCCTGCGGCTCATCCGCGGCGGCGATCTCCCGCCGAAACAGGATTTCCGCCGCGCCCTTCGGTCCCATGACCGCCAGCTCCGCGCTGGGCCACGCGACGTTGTAGTCCCCGCCGACGTGTTTCGAGCTCATCACGTCGTAGGCGCCGCCGTATGCCTTGCGCGTGATGACGGTCAACTTCGGCACGGTCGCTTCCGCGTAGGCAAAGAGCAACTTGGCGCCGTGGACGATGATCCCGCCGTGTTCCTGCTCGACGCCGGGCAGGAAACCCGGCACGTCCTCGAAAGTGACGAGCGGGATGTTGAACGCATCACAGAAGCGCACGAACCGAGCTCCCTTGCGGGACGCGCGAATGTCGAGCACGCCGGCGAGGACTGCGGGCTGATTCGCCACGACCCCGACCGGATGCCCGCCGAGTCGCGCGAACCCCACCAGCAGGTTCTGGCCGAAGTCGCGATGGACCTCCAGCAGCTCGCCGTCATCCACCACCCGGCGGATGACCTCGTGCATGTCGTACGGCTTGTTGGGGTTCTCCGGCACGAGCCCGAGCAGCTCCTCGTCCCGCCGCTCGACCGGATCCGTGCACACACCAACGGGCGGACTATCGACGTTGTTCGCTGGCAGGAAGCCGACCAGCCGCCGAATGGTCGTGAGACATTCGGTCTCCGAGTCGAGCACGAACTGCGCGACGCCGGACGTCCCCCCGTGCGCATCGGCACCACCCAGGGCATCGGCCGTCACGTCCTCGTGCGTCACGGTCTTCACAACGTTGGGGCCCGTGACGAACATGTAGGAGATGCCGCGCACCATGAACGTGAAGTCCGTGATGGCCGGGCTGTAGACCGCGCCGCCGGCACAGGGCCCCAGAATGGCGGAGATCTGCGGCACCACACCCGACGCGCGCGTATTGCGAAAGAAGATGTCCGCGTAGCCCCCGAGTGAGACGACCCCCTCCTGGATTCGCGCCCCGCCGGAGTCGTTGAGACCGATGACCGGGGCGCCGTTCCGCACCGCGAGGTCCATGACCTTGCAGATCTTTTGCGCGTGCGCTTCAGCCAGCGAGCCGCCGAACACCGTGAAGTCTTGGGAGAACAGGTAGACCAGGCGCCCGTCGATACGGCCGTAGCCCGTCACCACGCCGTCGCCAAGGGGTCGCTGGTCTTCCAGCCCGAAGCCGGATGCCCGGTGCGTGACGAACCGGTCGAACTCCACGAAGGAGCTCGGATCCACCAACAAGTCAATCCGCTCGCGGGCCGTGAGCTTCCCCTTGGCGTGTTGGGCGGCGATCCGCTCGGCCCCGCCGCCCTGCTCCGAATCGTCCCGCAGGCGCTGCAACCGCTCCAGCCGAGCATCGCCGCTCATGGCGTTCTCTCCTCCCGGGCCCCGATAGGCGACCGCCGGCGACCCCGCATCCGCGGTGCCGCCGGCGGCGTCACGTTCCCCACGCCGGTCACTCCTCGGCTGCCGTGGGCTCTCCTTCGTCCGACATCGTGGAGTCCCCTGCAATGTCGGCGTCCGCCTCCGCCACGTCAGCGTCCGCCACCGCCACCTCAGTGTCCGCATCCGCCACCTCAGCGTCCGCATCCGTCACCTCGTCCTCCATCAGCATCGGTGGCGGTGGCGGCTCACCCTCCCGCGGTTCCCCCGTGGCCGCGAGCACGATCTTGTGGTGGATCGGGTCCACTTCCATGACCTTGACGTCCACCAGATACCCTTCCTGCGCGACATCCTCGAGGCGCTGGTTCTCCGGCACCGGGAACTGACTCGCCGGAATCAGACCCTCGATGTCCTTGCCGATGTCGACGATGACGGTGTTGTCGAGCACCCGAACGATGCGTCCTTCGAGATCGGTCCCCACCGGGTAGTCCTGGCCGATCTTCAGCCACGGATCATCCTGGGCCTGCTTGAGACCGAGCGAGATCCGCTTGGCGTCGGCATCGATGTTGAGAATCACCACCTCGACCGTATCACCCTTCTTCACGACCTCCGAGGGGTGTTGCACGCGGCGTGTCCACGACATGTCCGAGATATGCACTAGGCCGTCGATGCCGGGCTCGATTTCGACGAACGCGCCGAACGAGGTGAGGTTGCGGACCTTCCCCGTGATCCGGGTGCCGATCGGGTACTTCATCGGCAGCATCATCCAGGGATCCTGCTCGGTCTGCTTCATGCCGAGCGAGATCTTCTCTTCCTCGGGATCCACCTTGAGGACGACCGCCTCGATCGTCTCGCCGATGGACACGATCTTGGACGGGTGACGGACGTTCCGGGTCCAG
>CAYWNR010000559.1:0-2596 GCA_964459705.1 uncultured Gemmatimonadaceae bacterium
GGCCAGACCCGGGTCACGGTCGTGAGTTACATCTCCCCGAGCATGCATGAGACGCTGGTGCGACTCGGGCTTGGCGCGATGCCGGCCTCCCTGGATCTCGCCCTCGCGTCGCGCGACCGTGATGCGCTGGCCACCTACTCCGGCTACGTCGCCGAGGACTACGACAGCCTGACGCCGTTCGACCACCAGGTCGTGCAGTACGTGCGCGATGGGCGCCGCGTGGTGGACGTGGACGCGGAGCGGCCCGTGGTGGAGGCGTGCGAAGACCCCGACCCGAGGGTCGGGCTGTTCTTGCTGGACAATCGATTCCAGATGCTGCGCGAGGTGACGGATACCGCGCCCCGGAGACGGCGCTACCGGTTTCGCATGGAGCTGGCGCCCGCCGTCTACGTGTACTCGCTGGAGTTGCTCGACAAGCCATGTCGGTTGGCGGCGCGCGCGCGCTACGCGTTGACGGTTTCGCCGGCCGACTCGACCCGTCTCTCGGATCTCGTGCTGGCGGAGCGTGTCGCGCTCGAGGAGCCGGCGCGGGTGCGGGGAGATCCGCCGATGCAAGCGCGGCCGGGGCTCCGCGTGTCGGTCGGCGAGTCGGTGCAGTTCTACTGGGAGGCCTACGGTCTCGCCGCGACCGAGCAGCAGCGCGACCGGCTGGAGGTGCAGTTCGAGATGGCGAAGGTGAGCCAGGACCGTGTCGGGCTGCAGGATCTCGGACGTCTGGAATGGGTGCTGCGGCGCACCAAGCCGCTGATGAGCCTGCGGTATCGGGCGACCGTGCCGCCGGGCACCGAACCGCTGGGGTTCGGTCTCTCGGTGACGATACCGGATGAGGCGAGCGGGGTGTATGTGGCGTCCGTGACGGTGCGGGACCGGCGGACGGGTTGGGAGGAGACGGCGCGGCGGGCGCTGTATGTCGAGGCGCACAGTAACTAGGGGAATACGTGGAGGCGCCATGAAGATGCTCGTGCTGTTCGAGGCGGTTTCCTGTATTGCCATCCTCGCCGCCGGAGGTCACGTGCAAGGATTCGATCGCCTTCCCCCGGGTTGGCATCGCATGGGCCCGCGCGACAAGACGTTCGTTCACGTGGTCAAGCTCGACACGAAGACCGTGCATGGGGGCGCTGGCAGCCTGCGGATCGAATCGACCAGGCCCGTTACCGCTATGCTCGTCGGCGCTGTCCAGGGCTTCGATGCGGCGCCCTATCGAGGGACGCGCCTGCGGCTGCGGGGATACGCACGCGTCTCCGATCTGTCGGGGTGGGCCGGCTTGTTGATGCGCGTCGAGTCGCCGACCGCGAGGGCGTTCGACAACATGATACGCCGTCCGTATGGAGGCACGGCGGACTGGACCGCGGCGGACGTCGTGCTCGACGTACCGGACGACGCAGTCGCCATCTATGTCGGCGCCGTGGTTGTCGGATCCGGCAAAGTGTGGCTCGACGACTTCCAGCTGGATTCCGTCCCGCGATCGGTACCCACGACCGGACCGACGCTCCCCCGTGAGGAGCCGCTTCCCGACACGCTCGACCTCCTGCCGGGCCCGACCAACCTCGGCTTCGAGCCGGGGAAGTAGGAGGAAGCTCCGATGCGCTTCGACATCGCCGTGCCATGTGTGCTCGTCTCGCTCACGGTTTCGGTTGCGGCCCCAGCCCAGTGGGATTCCACGACCGCCAGGACGGAGCTGGGAGTGACGCTGACGATGGCGAGAGCGCGATGACGCAGCTCTTCCCGTACCGGCCCAGCCAGCTTGAACCGCGCGTTCGCTGGTGCCAGCTTGATAATGGGGGGTACGTGCTGGTCGTGCGGCACGAGCCACATGGGCGGTGCGCGGGAGGAGCCGTCACACCGCCCCAGCGGGAAGGGGATTGACCCGATGCTCCGCTCATCCGCGCTCCTGCTGCTCGTGTTCGGCGCCACGTCCCTGCCGCTCTCTGCGCAGACCTTCGCCGCGGCCGACAGTCTCCTCGCCCTGCGCGATACCTCCGGCGCCATCGCGGTGCTGGAGGCCATGATCAAGCACCATATGAAGAACGCTGAAGCGCACTACCGCGCAGGCGTGCTGTACATGTCGCGCCACGAGATGGGGAGCGCCTTGAGTCCCAATCGGCGCAAGGCCGAGGAGCACTTCCGCTACGCCACCCGGTTCCAGTCCGACAGCGCTAAGTACTGGCTCGCGCTGGCCGAGTTGTTCCGCACGGAAGAGGTGATCACCACCCGTATGCAGGTGCCGCACCTAGTCGCGCGTGCTGAAGAGGAGGCGCGGAAGCACGGCGGCGATCCGCTGGGGCAGGTGGCATATCGCGCGGCACGGATCGAGTGGGACCGCTACGAGCAGGTCGCGCACCAGTACCTCCTGGTCCCGCTGGACAACGGAAGCAATAGCGAGCTGCGGCGTCTCGATCTGGATGTGTTCATGGAGGACTGGGCCTACGTGCGGGAGTTCTTCCAGCAACAGGCCCGGCCGGATCCCGGACAGCCGGGGGTGGAGAACCTGACCAAGACCGTGGTCGCGTTGCGGACCGCGCTCCAGAGGAATCCGCGCTCTGTGGACGCGGCGGGCTTGCTGGCTGTGGCGCTCGGGGAAGAGGGTCGCTGGACC
>CAYWNR010000560.1:0-2583 GCA_964459705.1 uncultured Gemmatimonadaceae bacterium
CTGCCAAGCTTCCGGGTGAGGGCGCCGCGCTCTACGACGCGGCGGTCGCCATGCACGACCTCATGGTGGCCCTCGGCATCGCGGTGGATGGCGGCAAGGACAGTATTTCGATGGCGGCCCTCGCGCCGGACGGCAACGGCGCCAGCGAGACCGTAAAGGCGCCGGGGAGCCTCGTGATCTCGGCGTACGTCACGTGCTCCGACATCACGCAGACCGTGACGCCCGACCTGAAGCGTCCCGGCACGGGCCGCTTGGTGTACGTGGATCTCGGAGCGGGGAAGGACCGGCTCGGCGGTTCGGCATTGGCCCACGTATACGGCCAGCTCGGAAGCGATCCGCCCGACGTGGACGATCCCAAGCTGCTCGCGGCGGCGTTCAAGGCGGTGCAGCGTCTCATCGCTGAGGGCCGAGTACGCGCCGGGCACGACCGGAGCGACGGTGGGTTGATCACGACGTTGCTGGAGATGGCGTTCGCGGGCGACTGTGGCATGGAGGTGGATCTCGGCACGGTGGCGCACGGCCCGATCGCCGCGCTGTTCAGCGAGGAGCTTGGCCTGGTCCTGGAGGTGGACGCTGAGGACGAGCGGGAGGCGGCGCGCGCGTTTGCCGACGCCGGCGTGCCGTGCTCCGTCATCGGGCGGTCGGTGCCGGAGCGTCACGTCCGCATCTCGGTGAACGGGTCGCTGGCGCTCGATGCCGATCTGCGCGACCTGCGTGACTTGTGGGAGGCGACGAGCTTCGAGTTGGATGCCCTCCAGGCGAATCCCGATCTGGTAGCGCAGGAGCGGGCCGGTCTCCGGTCGCGCACCACTCCGGCGTGGTCGCTCAGCTTCGCGCCGGCCCCAACGCCACCCGCGGTCCTCGCCTCGACCGCGAAGCCGAAGATCGCCATCATTCGCGAAGAGGGCTCGAACGGCGACCGCGAGATGACGTCGGCGTTCTTCGCCGCGGGGTTCGAGCCGTGGGACGTCACCATGGACGACCTGCTGCGCGGCCGCGTGACGCTCGAGCGATTCAGGGGGGTGACGTTCGTCGGCGGATTCAGTTTTGCGGACGTGCTCGACTCCGCCAAGGGATGGGCCGGTGTCATCCGGTTCAACGACGCGCTCTGGCATCAGTTCGAAGCCTTCCACACCCGACCCGACACGTTCAGCCTCGGTGTGTGCAACGGGTGCCAGCTCATGGCGCTGCTCGGGTGGGTTCCCTGGAGGGGGATCGCCGACACCGTGCAGCCGCGATTCGTGCGGAACGCCTCTGGGCGGTTCGAATCGCGGTTCCCTACGGTGCGGATCCAGGAAAGTCCCGCCATCCTGTTCCGCGGCATGGCCGGCAGTGTGCTGGGGGTGTGGGTGGCGCATGGGGAAGGGCGCGCCTTCTTCCCGGATACGGACGTACTCGAGCGCGTGGAGCGCGAGCACCTGGCACCACTGCGCTTCGCCGACGACGCGGGGACGCCGACCGAGGCCTATCCGTTCAATCCCAACGGGTCAGCGCGCGGCATCGCAGGGATGTGCTCGCCGGACGGCCGGCACCTGGCCATCATGCCGCATCCCGAACGGACGGCATTCCCGTGGGAGTGGGGCTGGATGCCCGAGCGGTGGCAGCGGGAGTACGAGGTGTCGCCGTGGCTGCGGCTGTTCCAGAACGCGCGGGACTGGTGCGAGCATGGGTGAGCGGGGACACGGGGCCTAGCGCCGTCCCGGCTCACGAACCGTATCCGCCCGCGACAGGTCGAGGGGATAGGCCAGCCCGCCCTGACGCCATTCGCCACGGATGGTCGTGGTGGCACGATCGAGCGCTCCGCCATAGTCGATCGAGTACGCGCCGACCTTGTAGATCAGCGAATCGGCGGTCGTTCTCACTTCCGACAGCGGCAGGGTGTCGCGCTGCCCCTCGGCAGGCAGGAGCTGGCCGCCCGTCGGGGTAAGGTGCAGGATCACGTGGTATTCGGTGCCCATCTGGCTCAGGGTTCCCGTCCACGTTCCGAAGAAGGTGGAGTCGGCATACGAGCAGCACTCGCTGGCAGTGACCGCATCGGCCCATCCCCTCCGGTACAGCGCCTCCTCGAACGAACGCCTCGCTTCACTGCCGAGCTGCTGTTCCAGCACGTCGAGAAACGCCTCCGTGGTCGCGCTTCGGGATTTCAGGAATTGGCTATAGGCGGCGTGCAGGAAGCGCGTGAGCGCGGCATCGCCGTATCGCTCGCGAAGGTCCAGGAGCAGCAACACCGGTTTGGTATACCGGTTGGTCTCACGGTCAGGAGAATCACTGGTAGTCTCGGCGATTGGAGTGTCGGTGATGCTGTGCGCGGCACGGTCCCGGTATTCGCTCACGAGCTGGCCGGCGAACTCCCTTCCGATGACCTCTTCCGATACCAGCAGCGACGAGAACTCGGCCAATCCCTCATTGATCCAGTCATCGGGAGTAGACCCGTCTGCCAGGTGCCACCAGTAGTGCGCGATCTCGTGCGCGATGTACTTGAAGTCCCGCGCTGGACCGAACGCCTGTGTTCGCTGCGCCAAAGCGTAGCGTTCGGAGACGATGATCAGCGGGGCGCGCACGTATCCCCAACCTGGGCGCGGT
>CAYWNR010000561.1:0-2579 GCA_964459705.1 uncultured Gemmatimonadaceae bacterium
TGGTTGAGGAGTGGACCTTCCTCCTCGGCTCGGCGGTGATCCTCTACGTGTTGATGCACCGCTCGCTGGACCGGGTGGCGCGCGCTCGGAGCGCCCAAGTCGAGGTGGAGCGGGGCGCCCGGCTTGCGGAGGAGCGGTTCCGGGCGGCGTTCGAAGGATCGGCCGCGCCGATGGCCATCTCGACGCGGGAAGGCCGGTTCGAAGCCATCAACCGAGCGTTCGCGGATTTTCTGGGGTTCGAGCGGGACGAGATCGTCGGACGCCACTTCGCCGCGTTTACCCATCCGGACGAACGGGAGCGGGACATCGCGCAGGTGCGCGAGCGTCTGCGTGAACCAGGCGACATCGTGCAGCGCGAGAAGCGCTACATCCGCTCTGACGGGAGCCTCGCGTGGGGGTTCGTGACGGCGACGGTCGTGGCTACCAACGACGGGATGCGGAACTTCGTTCAGATCCAGAACCTGGGGGCGCAGAAGGAGGCGGAGCGGTACCTCGCCGAGAGCGAGGCGTTCTTCCGGCGGATCGTGCAGACGATCCCTGTTGGGATCTTCTACCTGGACGAGCGCGGTGGCGTCACGTTCGCGAACGCCACAGCGCAGCGGATGACCGGTCTTCCGGCCGATGTGTTGGAGGGGGTGGGATGGGTGCAGGGTATCCACCCGGCGGATCGGGCGCGGGTACTGGCCGAGTGGGAGAAGCCGCTGGCTGCGGCCGAGCCCTTCAAGGGTTTGGGGCGATACCTCCACGCCGACGGCGCGGTGGTGTGGTTCGAAGCGGAGAGCATGCCGATCAGGGTGGATGGCAAGCTGGTCGGTCAGATCGCCTTCGCGCTGGACACGACCGAGCGGATGCGCGCGGAGGAGAGTCTCCGGGAGAACGAGGCCCGGCTGCGCGTTTCGCTCGAGGCCGGGAAGCACGGGTTGTATGACATGGACCTGCGCACCGGCACCACGGTCGTCAACGACCACTATTGCCGGATGCTGGGCTACGTGCCGGGCACCCTGCAGGAGACCGTGACGAAGTGGCGGGAGCGGCTCCATCCGGCGGACCGCGGAGCTGCGAGGCAGGCCCTGGAGGACTGCGTCGCCGGACGCCGGCCCGACTATCGGATGGAGTACCGGCAGCAGACGGCTTCGGGCGGGTGGAAGTGGATCCTGTCGGTGGGGGCCGTGGTCGAGTGGGATCAGGAGGGCCGACCCCGGCGGCTGGTGGGAACGCACACCGATATCGACGCGCAGCGGCGACGGGAGCGGGCGTTGCGAATGCGGGCCGGCACCAACCGCGTGGTGACGCATGCCGTGACGGAGCCGGAGCTGTTCGGCGAGATCGCCAGCATCCTCGTTGCGGAGGCGGGATACCGGCTGGTGTGGATCGGGGTCCCGGCGCGGGGACCGGACCGGTCGGTCGAGCCGGTCGCCGTGGCCGGGGAGGACGCGGAGTACGTCCAGGACATCCGTGTAACCTGGGCGGACGAGCCGGCGGGGCGGGGACCGACTGGTGTCGCGCTGCGAACGGGAGAGGTGCGAGTGGCCTCCGACCTGGACGAGCTCGACGCCTTTGCGCCGTGGCGGGCCGCGGCCAAAGAGCACGGGCTCCGGTCGTCGGCCGCGGTGCCGCTGATCGTGGGGGACAAGACCGTTGCGGTGCTGAACACCTATGCGCCGGATGCCGGTGCCTTTGACGCGGAAGAGGTCCAGCTGCTGTCGGATATCGCGCAGGATGTCGCGCATGGTCTGGGTGCCTTGCGAAGCCGGGAACAGGTTCGCGCACTGGCCACGCACCAGGAGGAACTGGTCGAGGCGGAACGCGCCCGCGTGTCCCAGGAGCTGCACGACGAGCTGGGCCAGGCGCTGACCGGCCTCAAGCTCGACATCGGTTGGTTGCGCGGAAGGCTCTCCGATCGGGACGGCGAGGTCGCGACGCGATTCGACGACATGCAGCAGCTGGTGGACGGGACGGTGGACACCGTGCGGCGCATCGCGGCCGAGCTGCGTCCTGGGATCCTGGACGATCTCGGACTGGATGCGGCGATCCGATGGCTGGTCCGCGACTTTGGGAAGCGGGCCGGCGTCGCCATCCACGTGGAGGAAGCGGGCCGGGTCCCGGCGCTGGATCCCGGAGCGGCGGTCGCGGCATTTCGGATCGTCCAGGAGGCCCTCACGAATGCGGCGCGCTACGCGCCGGGAGCCGATATCACGGTGCGTTTCGGCATGGAGCGCGGGCGCCTTCAGGTATCCGTCCGCGACGAGGGGCCCGGGTTCGATCCCGAGGCGTTGGCGGCCGGCGGCCGGCGCGGGCTCGGGCTCCTGGGGATGCGGGAGCGCGCGCGGATGCATGGCGGGAGCCTGGAGGTCGAAACGGCGCCGGCCAGGGGAACGCGAGTCAGCCTCGAGCTGCCGGTGGCGGAACGGGAAGGATAGCGGCATGCCAGGCTCGCACGACTGGGGTGGTTGCGAGGCGGCCGCCAGCTCCAGACATTCGACGAGGCTCGTGGGATGGGAGACTTGGAGTGATCAGGGTCCTGCTGGCTGACGACCACGCCATCGTGCGGGATGGGCTGACGCGGCTCCTCCAGAGCA
>CAYWNR010000562.1:0-2576 GCA_964459705.1 uncultured Gemmatimonadaceae bacterium
TTCCGTCCGGCTGAGCTCGGGTCGCTGGCGACCACCGGGATCTTCATGCTCGGCGTAGTCTACACGCTCTACTTCGCGCGGGAACTGATTCTGCCCATCGTGCTGGCGGTGTTTGTCGCGCTCCTCCTGCAACCGCCGGTGCGGCTCCTGCACCGGTTCCGGGT
Organism: uncultured Gemmatimonadaceae bacterium; assembly: GCA_964459705.1. Taxonomy (GTDB): domain Bacteria; phylum Gemmatimonadota; class Gemmatimonadetes; order Gemmatimonadales; family GWC2-71-9; genus JAOTWJ01. The sequence continues at coordinate 165 of CAYWNR010000562.1, forward strand.
GCCCGGACCCGCGGCACCCGCCTTGGTGCTCCTGCTTTTGGTCGCGGGTGTCGGCGGCGCCGTCTACCGGCTCTCTGGCCCGGCGGCGGACTGGGTTCAGCGGGCGCCGCAGGATCTGAAGAAGCTCGACACACGGGTGCGCCGGCTGCTCCGCTCGGTGGAAGACGTGACCCGCACGGCGGAACAGGTGGATCAGATGGCCGCCGCGGCGAGCTCCAACACGCCCCAGGTGGAGATCAAGCCGCGGAGTTTTTCCAGCGTCGTCTTTGGTGGGGCGCGGCATCTCCTGTACAGCGGCCTGATCGTCCTCGTCCTGACGTACTTCTTTCTCTCCTCAGGTGGAAGGATCCTGGGCAAGCTGCCGCGCTTGCTGCCACGCGACCATGGGGAACGCGTGCTCGGGATCGTGCAAAACGCAGAGGCTCAGATTTCGCGGTACCTGCTGGCGGTCACGGTGATCAACGTCGGGATCGGTCTGCTCACCGCCGGGATCATGGCGGCGCTCGGCATGCCCACGCCGCTGCTGCTGGGCGCCGTGGCCGCCGTGCTCAATTTCGTGCCCTATTTCGGCCCGATCGCCAACGCGCTACTCCTGGCCATGGTGGCGCTGGTCACCTTCGACCACGTGGGCCGGACGCTGCTTCCTCCGCTCTGTTACCTGGGGCTGCACGCGATCGAGGCGAACTTCCTCACGCCACACCTGCTCGGGCACCGACTGCCGCTCAACCCGCTCGCGATCTTTCTCAGCTTCATCTTCTGGCTGTGGATCTGGGGGGTGCCGGGGGCGGTGATCTCGGTGCCGATCCTGGTGACGGTCAAGATCATCTGTGACCGCAGCGAGCGGTTCGCGGTCGTGGGGGAATTGCTGGGACGGTGAATCGGCGCGGGGGGGGGCACCTGACTGTCACTGGAAGGATCCCCGTCCCCCCCCGATCAGGATTCCCTCCCCCCAAGAGTCTAATGCTCTCGGCTGGGTGGCCGGTCCGCGCCCTGGTTCACGAAGCCTAGGTCGGTTTTCATCCCGCCGAGTGATGGTCGCCCGGAACCCACACTGGCACATTGGGAGCACTGGTGAGGAAGCGCCGACGTCCACATGGATGGTGGAACGTCCAGAGCACTGGTGCTGATCGCCGTGATCGTTCTGATGTCCGGCCTCAAGAACGCGAAGAGGAGAAAGGAACCTCGGCATGGCAAAGAAAAGCAGAGGCGGGAGAATGACGGCGGCCAAGAAGCGCGCGGCGAAGGCGCCTGGTGGAAAGGGTCCCGTCAAGAAACGCAAAGTCGGTCGCAAGATCATGAAGACCTGAGCGCACCGAGGAGCGAACATCAGCACCAAGGAGGCCGTTTCGCGACGGCCTTCTTTTCTTGGGGCTGGCTGTCACTCCTCGACCATGGACTGGAGGACGTCAATCCTGGCGACCCGCGACCAGCGGTGCCAGCATCGGGCCGATCATCTTTAGAAGTTAGAGTGGCAGGGCACTGCTGAAGTCGTAGCGGTCGGCGGCCGTCCCGGAGACGAATGCTGTGATGGTGCCGTAGAGGCGGTCGCCGATGAAGAAGACGACCGTCGCGGTCCGGTCGCTCGCTCCTCGAGGACCAGCCCATCCGGCCCGACCATGCGGAACCGGTTGTTGCCGGTGCTGGTCTTGGCGCCGATCGGGAGGGGCGAGCCGTCGACGGCGCGCACGGCCCCGACGCCGCGTCGCGCCGTCCCCTGGGTGACGACACCGATCATGGCGGCCCGCACGACCGCCGCGATCTCGGACGAGAGCACCCGCTCACCGCGGCGTGCGGCCGGACGCAGTTGCGTCTCGTAGGGTGTGCCCGCGGCGAAGCGGAGTTCCTCCACGCGGCGGAGCGGAGAGCGGACCCCGTCGTTGAGCAGGATGCCCACCAACTCGGCGAGCTGGTCCGGCCGGTCGGCGGAGCTGCCAATCGCGGTCGCGTAGGAGGGCACGAGCGACCTGAACGGATAGCCAAGGCGCCGCCACGAGCGCCAGATCTCGCGGAAGGCTTTCGCCTCCGCGATCGAGACGATCCACTGGTGCGGCGGCGTGGTGCCCTCGGGTGGGACGAGCCTGCCGGAGATCTCCCAGCGGACCGCGGCGCTGGCATCGAACACCTCTGGCTCACGCGCCCCGGGATGCTGGCGCAGATACGCCGCCAGCCAGATTTCCAGCGGGTGCATGCCGGCGAGGTACGCGCGGTCGGAAAGCGAGAATCCGGTCGGGTCGGATCCGTCGTACAGCTGCGCGATGTGGGCGTCGGACGGGGCCGGCTCCGCGACGTGGCGTCGAACAAACTCGCCGAACTCCTCGAGTCCGGCCTCCGGCCTGACGGAGCGGTATGCCCACGCAAGCTCGGTCGCCGGCCGGCCTCAATCTCGTATGCGCCCCCCTGGCCCTTGACGAG
>CAYWNR010000563.1:0-2570 GCA_964459705.1 uncultured Gemmatimonadaceae bacterium
CGATCCGTGTAGGAATCGATGTCCGTGCGGCCCAGGTCCAGGCCGACGCTCGCCTCGAGGTCGCCACGGCCGAGGGGCGTGCGGTGATCGCCCGTTCCGCCCGACGCGACCATGAACGTGCGCGACACGTGCGGGTAGCGCCAGAACCGTGCGCCGTCCGCAACGCCGAGCTCCGCCGCGATGCCGCGGTTGGCCGTGAACGTGGAACCCGAGAACGACGCCCAGGGCCCGCTGTAGTTCTGGTAGCGAACCGACAGGAACCCGTCCACGTTCGTCGCGTCGGTGTTGAGCCGGAGATCGTTGGTCGTGGGGACGGGCTCGATGACGTTCCGCGGCAGCGGGAATCCCGGCGAATCGCGGTGGCTGCCCCCGGCGCGCACCAGCCAACCCGTGTTGTCGCCCGCGAACGGGAGCGTCACGGTGGCCCTGGTGCCGACGCCGCCGAGGTGGTCCACCTCGCTCGCGAGGTCGGCGGAGGCGGACTTCGGCTGAAAGAACGACTGGCCGACGCCCAACTCCACGATGCCACCCAGGACATTCGGGCCGTACAGCATGGATGACAGGCCGCGAATGAACTTGATGGTCTGCGGCGCGCTCGCGGGAATGACCGACACGTCCGCGCGCCCGTCCCATGCGAGGGTGAGCGGCACGCCGTCCACGAGCACGGCAACCTGCCGGGACTCGGAGCCGCGGACGGAAATCTCTCCCTCTCCGCGGGAGTTCCGCCGCACGTGCAACATGGGGAGCTGGCGAAACACGCGCTCGAGCGTCGGCGCCGCCGGGAGTGACATGGAGTCGAGCCGCGCCCGGAGCCCGGAGGTTCCGCCGACCGTGGCGACCGGCGTGGCCGCGCGCACGACGACGGCGGGGAGCGTGATGACCGACGAGTCGGTTCGCGTGCTGTCGCGTCGCTCCTGGGCGTCCACGGTATCGGCTGACAGGAGGGCCAACGCAACACCGAGTCCAAGCGGTACTCGGGGCATGGTCGTCGGAAACATCGATGAAGCCTCGGAATTCGGGAACGGGGTTCGGTCGTCGCTCAGTATGGCGTTCTGGCGGTGACGGGTCCTCAGGGGCAGTTCCAAGGCCAGGCGCTTGGCCCCCTCTCAATCTACGAGTCGGGGCAGCCCTTCGTTGTTCCTTGCCAATTTGCGTCCCGGAGCGCAGTCTTCGGACAGATTCACACGAGGCGGGGCGGCATGCAGCGCGGGCGTTCGGGTTTTACCCTGATCGAGTTGTTGATCGTCATTGTGATTATCGGCATACTCGCCGCCATCGCCGTCCCGAAATATCGGAAGACGAAGGAGAAAACCTATTTCGCGATGATGAAGTCCGATCTCCGCAACCTCGTCACCGCGGAGGAGGCGTACTTCAACACGAACAACACGTACTACGATGGTGTCATACCGTCAGCCAGCATCGACTTCGCTCCCTCGACGGGGGTCAAGCTCGTGCTCTCCGACGTTTCGGTGACCGGTTGGGCCGCCACCGCCACGCACACCTCCACTCCCGGCAAGCAGTGCGCGGTGTTCTACGGCGCCGCGCCCGCCCCGGCCCCGGCTACGCTGGAGGGTCAGATCGCCTGTCAGTAGCTCAGGCGGATGGGCCACCCGGGCGGTTGCTGTCGGCAAGCGTGAGCAGGACCTCCTCGACGCCCGCGTCCGTGGGTGTCACCGTCACGTCGAAGACATGCTCGACATCCCGCAGGCGCACGCGGAGTTTCCCGAGCTGCCTGACGTGTCGGGTGATGTCGAGATTGGCCATGACCTTCACGCGGTTCACCAGTGGCACGTACGCTGGGGTCGGGATCGTCATGACGTGGCGCCACTCGTCGCCGCGGCCGTACCGTATGGGGATGCCTTTGTCGTCGGGCTCCGGTCCCAAGCGTATCCGCTCGAAACCCGAAAGCATGCACTCGCTGACGATGAGGTTCATGAGGCGAACGACAGGTGGGCCCGGACGCGCCGCATCCATGTTGTGGACGCGGTCGAACGGCGGTGTGGGGAGCAACGGATCGTCAGCCGGCACTGGATCAACCTCCTGCTGCTGTTTTCGGGGCTCCGTGACGACCCGAAGCGCTCGCGTGAGCAAGAAGCGCTTCGAGAACGTGCGATACACGATGAGGTTCCCCTCCAGCACGGGCGCCACGAAATGCCCGGGGTCGTCGGTCTCGAGGATCTCATCGAAGAGATAGGTCGAGTCGGCCGTGGCCGTCCGGAAATCGTATTTCCTGGCCGAGATCGATCCCGACGGGGCGATGCCCCAGTAGTACAAGACTGAATCGATGACGTTCGGAGAGGAGAAGAGCGGGTTCAGCCCCGGCACGAAGTCGGTCAAGTCGCGCGTGGCATGGCCGGTGCGAAAGACCCACGGGCGGAGGTCGAAGCACTTCCCGTCGGGCTCGCATTCGTCGTAGTCCTGGGTTTCCCTCCGGACGGGCTGGTAGACGATGCCACCCGGCACGGCGCGGATGCCGATCAACAGGTCGACCGTATCGAGCACCGCCCCGTTGTAGGTGAGCTCGGCCATCAGGCCGCCGTAGATGAAGTTCGACCATTGCGTCGTGTCAC
>CAYWNR010000564.1:0-2570 GCA_964459705.1 uncultured Gemmatimonadaceae bacterium
GCGGCCCTTGTCCGTCTGAGGCTCCCCTTGGGTCGTCATGCCGACGCTCCTTGCTCTCCGGCCGTGAATTCCTTCAATACCGCCGCAAACGCCGCTCGATTCCGGAGAAACGTGTCCAAGACATAGGGATCGAACTGGCGGCCACGCTCCGCTTCCAGGAGCGCGATGGCGGTCGCGAACGACAGTTGGTCCCGATACGGCCGCTGCGTGGTGAGTGCGTCGAACATGTCGACGACCGCACAGATCCGCGCCCGGAGCGGGATCTCTTCTCCCGCAAGTCCGGCGGGATACCCGCCGCCGTCCCAACGCTCGTGATGCGTCAGCGCGATGAGGCGCCCGGCCTGCACCACCGGCGACGGCGATCCGTCCAGGATGTGCGCGCCGATCGTTGGGTGCGTACGCATGATCCGCCACTCGGCCGCGTCGAGGGGCCCGGGCTTCAACAGGATGTGATCTGGGATGCCGATCTTCCCGACGTCGTGCATGGGCGCCGCCAAGCGTGTGAGCGCCACCTCCGCCTCCGGGAGCCGCATCATCTCGGCGAGCATCCCCGCATAGCGCCCAATGCGCTCGACATGCGCGGCGGTATCCACGTCGCGGTACTCCGCCGCCAGCACGAGCCGCCGGACCGTGTCGAGATGCGCGTCCCACGTCCGTTGTTGCGCCCGCGCCGCTTCGTCCAACGCCTCGCGCAGCGCCGCGGTGCGCACGTCCACCAGTTCCTCCAGCCGACCCTTGTGCGCCCGCACCTCGTCCGAGGCTGCCTTCATGCGCAGCAGCCAGGTAGACCGGAGTTGTAGCTCCGACAAATCCATCGGCTTGCCGATGAAGTCGCTCGCGCCCGCTTCGAGCGCGCGTCGCCAGTTCTGCTCACCGCTCTGGCCGGTGACCATCATGACGGGCACGTCCCGGTGGCGGGTGTCACGCCGCATGCGTTCCACCAACCCGAAACCATCCATACCCGGCATGTTGACGTCGAGGAGCACCAGATCCACGCCCTCGTCCAGCTTGGCCAGGCCGTCGTACCCATCGTGGGCTTCCTCGACCTCGTGCCCGAAGCGCCGCATGGCCCGCGCGAGCGTCCGCCGCGTGTCCGGATCGTCGTCCACGATGAGCACGCGGTGCATGCGGGTGGTCGGCGCGGCGGACTCGGCCACGGTCATCACGCCGCTCCGTTCGTGCCCCGTCGTGGGGCCGGCTCATCGGCGAGTTCAGCGTCGATCGCCTTGCGCAGCTGCTCGAGGGAGAACGGCTTCCCGATCGTCCCGAACGCGCCCAGGCGCGTCGCCAGCCGCAGCACTTCCTCCCGTGTCAGGAATCCGCCACCAGAGACCAGGATCACCGGCGTCCCGGGCGCTTCTTCCTGTAATTCGGCCATCGTCTCGATGCCGTCGCCGTCCGGCATGTACGCATCCATCAGGACGAGATCCGGGCGGTCGGCCCGAAAGCGCTCCAACCCTTCGCGACCGGAGCAGGCCATCGTCACCTGATGTCCCAGCAGCCGGAGCATGCGCTCCACAGTCGCGCGAAAGCCGGCATCGTCATCGACCACAAGTACGTGTGCCATTGCTTCTCCTCGTATCCCCTCAACCCACGATGGCTTCGTCGAGAGCCTCTCGCACGCGACGGAGCAACGTCTCGCGCGTGAACGGCTTGCGAATCAGGATGGCCTCTTCTCCTTCGAAACTCCGCCGCAGCACCTCGTCATCCGTGTATCCCGACATGTAGAGCACCCGGACACGCCGCTCGCTCTCCGCCACCCGGGTCGCCAGGTCGCGACCTCCGAGGCGAGGCATCATCACGTCGGTGAGCAGCAGGTCCACCGGACCATCATGCGTCGCGAGCACGGCCAGCGCTTCCTCGCCGTCGCCGGCTTCCAACACCCGATACCCTTCGCCCGTCAGGATGCGGCACGCGATGCGACGCACCGCGCCCTCGTCCTCGGCCACCAGGATCGTCTCGGTCCCGCCCCGGATCACCGCCGGCACGGCCGGATCGACGGCGTCCACGGCGCCCTCCATCATCGGCAGGTAGACCGCCATCGTCGTTCCAACGCCCACCGCGGTGGTCACATCGAGGAACCCCCCGGCTTGCTTGACGATGCCGAAACAGGTGGCAAGCCCCAGGCCGGTTCCCTGCCCCCTCGGCTTGGTTGTGAAAAACGGCTCGAAGATGTGGCCCTGGACTTCCTCGCTCATCCCGACGCCCGTATCCGAGACGGTCAGCACGGCAAACGCGCCGGGGGCCGCCTGGTGTTGGGCCGCCGTCTGCGCGTCGATCTCCATCACACCGGACCGAATGGTCAGCTCGCCGCCAGCCGGCATCGCGTCACGCGCGTTCACGACCAGATTGAGCAATACCTGCTCCGTCTGACCGCGGTCGGCACGGACGGCGAGGATGCCGTCGCCCAGAGCGGTCGCGAACCGGATGTTCGCCTCGAGCAGGCGGCGCAACATCCGCTCGGCTTCCGTGACGAGGTCGTTGAGCCCGAAGACGGTGAGCTCCGACATCTGCTTGCGGGAGAACGTGAGGAGCCGCCCGGTGAGCACCGCCGCGCGATCGCTGGCCTG
>CAYWNR010000565.1:0-2567 GCA_964459705.1 uncultured Gemmatimonadaceae bacterium
CCAAGGGGAAGGGAATCCTCGCGGCCGACGAGAGCTTCGGCACCATCGAGAAGCGCTTCAAGAGCACCAACATCGCGTCCACCGAGGAGCATCGCCGGTCCTATCGGGAGATGCTGTTCACGACCAAGGACATCGGGGACTACATCAGCGGCGTCATCACGTTCGACGAGACGCTGCGCCACAAGTCGCAGAACGGGGTTCCCTTCCCGAAGCTGCTGGACAAGGCCGGCGTGATCCCTGGCATCAAGGTGGACACGGGTGCCAAGGAGCTGGCCGGCTATCCCGGTGAGAAGATCACCGAAGGCCTGGACGGACTTCGCGAACGCCTGAAGGAGTACCACGGGTTGGGGGCGCGATTCGCCAAGTGGCGGGCGGTGATCACGATCGGCAAGGACATCCCCACGCGCTTCTGCATCGACGCGAATGCCCACGCGCTCGCGCGCTACGCGGCGCTGTGCCAGGAGGCGGGCATCGTCCCGATCGTGGAGCCTGAAGTGCTCATGGACGGAGACCACACCGGTGAGCGGTGTGACGAGGTGTCGACCACCACGCTCGAGAGCGTGTTCTTCCATTTGCACGCCCATCGCGTCAGCTTGGAGGGAATGCTCCTCAAGCCCAACATGGTCATTCCGGGCAAGAAGTGCGATGCCAAGTGGTCCGCCAAGCAGATCGCCGCAGCAACCGTCCGCTGCTTCCGGCGCACGGTGCCGGCCGCGGTGCCGGGCATCGTGTTCCTCTCGGGCGGGCAGACGCCCCAGGAGGCAACGGCGAACCTGAACGCGATGAACGCCATGGGGGCGCATCCGTGGGAGCTGTCCTACTCGTACGGGCGCGCCCTGCAAGACGAGGCGCTCAAGGCCTGGGCCGGCAACGCCGACGCCGTCGGCGCCGGACAGAAGATGTTCTCCCACCGCGGGCACATGGTCAGTGCGGCGCGGTTCGGGAAATACGACGTGAAGATGGAGAGTGCGGCGTAGGGGAAGCGGGGCAGCGCGGCAGGTCACTCGGCCCGTCTCTGCCGCGCTGCCGCGCTGCCCTGCCGTGGAAACTGTAGCTGTGAAAGTTACGTAGTGGCTAGCACATGACGGCGTCCATCACTCCCGAATTCCTCTCCTTCCAGGAGATCCTCGCGGGTCGTTACTCGCTGGAGCGGGAGCTGGGTCGTGGTGGCATGGGCATCGTGCTGCTGGCGCGCGACGTGGCGCTGGACCGACTGGTGGCCATCAAGCTGCTGCCGCCCGACGCGGCCGAGGTGCCCGATGTCCGTGAGCGCTTCCTGCGCGAGGCGCGCACCGCCGCCGGGTTGTCACACCCCAACATCGTGCCAATCCACAGCGTCGAGGAGCAGGGGAAGTTCGTGTTCTTCGTCATGGGGTACGTGGACGGCGAGTCGCTGCGGCAGCGGGTCGAGCGGAGCGGGCCCCTCACCGTGCGGCAGGCGACCAAGTTCATGCAGGAGGTTGCGTGGGCGCTCGCCTACGCGCACGAGCGGGGCGTGGTCCACCGCGACATCAAGCCGGACAACATCATGCTCGAGCGGGACGGCGACCGCGCGATCGTGATGGACTTCGGGATCGCCACGGTCGGTCCCCAGCGACCGAGCACGGAGATCGTCGGCACGGCGCGGTACATGAGCCCGGAACAGGCGAGCGGCGATATGATCGACCGTCGCTCGGATCTCTACTCCCTCGCTGCCACGTTCTTCTACGCGCTCGCGGCGCGCGCGCCCTTTGAGGCGGGCAGTAGGCCGGCGCTCCTTGCGAGTCACGTGTCACAGCCGGCGCCCTCGGTACGGGAGTTTCGTGCCGAGGTGCCTCCCAAGCTCAACGAGATCATCGAGCGGTGTCTGGCGAAAGACCCGGCCGACCGGTTTCCGTCGGGCGACGAGCTTGCGAAGTCGATCGGTGACATTCGCGGCCGGGACTTTCGGGCACCGCCACTGCTACGGCGCTTCATGCGCAACGCCGAGATCTCCACGGCGATCATGCTGGCCGGGACCGGGATGTTGCAGGCCGGGCGGAACGGGTTTGGCCTCAATATCATCTTCTTCGCCGTGCTGGTGCAGCTTGGCAGCGCCGCGCGCCGACTCCTGCGCGAGGGCTACACGTTCGACGACATCCGGGCGGCGTTGCTGGCCGAGGCCGAGCTGCAGAAGGAGGAATCCGACGCGATCCAGGAACGGAAGATCATGCGCCGCATCATGGGGATCTGGCACCGCGTGTGGGCCAGCAAGTTCGGTCGCCTCTTCTTCCGGGTGGCCGGTGTCGGACTGAAGAAGCCCAAGCACCGAGCGATACCCGGCGGCGAAGCGACGGAATTCGCCATCGGCCGCGCGGCCACCGAGGTGTTCGACGCCCTGCCCAGCGAGCATCGGAAGAAGCTCGGCGGTGTGCGTCAGGCAATCGAGTTGCTGGAGGAGCGCGCCGAGGTGCTGCGCGCCGGTGGTGACACCGGGGCGCGACTCACCCAGGCCGTGGCCGCGCTAGAAAAGGTCCGGATCGGGCTGCTGCGACTCCAGGCCGGGACGATCACCCCGGGCGACCTCACGGCCCAGGTGGCGGAGGCCC
>CAYWNR010000566.1:0-2563 GCA_964459705.1 uncultured Gemmatimonadaceae bacterium
GGAGGCGACCGTCGGTATCGACCCGCATGATCGTGACGTAGCCGTCGACATCGGTGCGATACCGAACCGTCATCTTGTCGCCGCGCGTGAACGGATCGTCCCCGCCGTTGGTCCACACCGCGATTCGCGGGGAGGGTTCGGCGGGCACACGTGGAAGGTCCCCGCCGTGCGCCGACATGGACGGTGCCGCAAGCAATGTGACTAGAATTGACCCGAGCATTGTTCACCCCTCCGGCGCATTCCCCACGCAGCCCAACGGGAGATGGCGCACGACCCATGCCACGCGGCGGGACTGTCGAACTTGTTTTACGGCATATACTTGAGCCCATGTCATTCCGCGTGAGGACCCGCTGGCTGTCCCTGAACGAGGACGCTCATGGTCAGTGAGCGCCTGGATCTCCTCGACCCCTTCGAGGTCGCGCAGCTCGGCGGCATCGAGATCACGACGCGAGGCGTCGTGGAGGGGTTCCTCAGCGGCCTGCATCGCTCGCCGTTCCGAGGATTCTCGGCGGAGTTCACCGAGCACCGTCCCTACCAGCCCGGTGATGAGCTGCGCTATCTCGACTGGCGGGCGTACGCGCGGGCGGACCGTCTCGCGGTGAAGCAGTTCGAGGCCGAAACCAATTTGCGGGCCATGGTGGTACTGGATGCGAGCGCGTCGATGGCGTGGACCGGATCGCCGCGCAGATTGACGAAGCTCGGGTACGCGCAGCGGCTGGTTGCGGCGCTGGGGCTGGTGCTGCTGCGCCAGCGGGATGCGACCGGCGTGATCGCCTTCGATGACGCGGTGCGGGCGGTCCTTCCCGCGCGCGCGCGTTCCATACAGCGTTGGGCGTTGTTGCGCACGTTGGCTGCCATCGAGCCTGGCCTTGGGACGGCGGCAGCGCCGGCCCTGCGCCGGGTCACGGATCTCCTGCAGCGGCGCGGCCTCGTGGTGTTCGTCTCGGATCTGCTGTTCGATCGAGATCTGGCCCTCCTCGCGTTGCGCTTCCTGCGGCATCGTGGGCACCAGGTGCTCGTGTTCCATGTGATGGATCCGGCCGAAATGGAGTTGGAGGGCCCGGCCGAGGTCCGGTTCGAGGATCCTGAGACCGGCGCCGGGGTGGTGGTGCGGCCGCGGGAGTTCCGCGTGGCCTATCGCGAGGCGGTCCGCCGATCGGTGGACGCGTGGCGTGGCGCGTGCCGAAGGAGCGGCATCACCTACCAGCACGTGCGCACGGACACGCCGTTCGGGCACGTGCTGCGGCGAGCCGCCGAGCGCGGCGCCCGGATGGGGTGAACGGCCGTGGAATTCCTCCAGCCGCTCGCGCTCCTTGCGCTCGTCGGCGCCGCCGTGCCGCCGTTGTTGCACCTCCTCCAGCGGCGCACCCCGCCGACGCTCGTGTTCCCCGCCGTTCGCTATCTCGTCGAAGCGGAACAGCGCCACAGCCGCCAACTGCGCCTCCGCAACCTGCTGCTCTTGATTCTGCGAACGCTGCTGATTGCCGCGCTCGCCCTGGCGGCGGCCCGGCCGGTGGTTCCGGCCCCGTTCGGCGGAGCCCACGCGCCGTCGGCCGTGGTGGTGGTGCTCGACAATTCGCCGTCGTCGGGGGCCGTGGTGGCCGGACGACCGGTGCTCGATCGGCTCGTGGCCGCCGCTCGGGCCATCGGGGAGCGCGCCGCCGCGGGCGACCGACTGTGGCTCCTCACCGCTGACGGCATTCCGCGCCCCGTCGCTGCCGGAGCGTGGTCGGACGCACTGGGCGCGGTTGCGCCGATGACGCAGCGGCTGGATCTCGGGCGCGCGGTCCGGTCCGCGGCCACGGTTCTGGATGCCGCAGACCTTCCGGGATCCGTCGTGGTGTTGAGCGATCTCCAGGAAACGGCCGTGGGCCAGGCGTCGGTGCGCGTACCGGTGACCGTACTCACTCCCGTTCCGGGGCCGCCGAACCGTGGCATCGAGGACGCGCGCGCGGAGCCGGACGTCTGGTCGCCGGGAGGGGAAGTGACCGTGCGGGTCGGCGGCACGACCTCGGAGCCCGGCGAGATCGTGTTCGAAATGGAAGGGCGCCCGCTGGCCCGCGGCCTCGTGGGGACGGGGGCAGCGGCCATCCTCTCGGTGGATCGCATCCCGGCCGGATGGCATGCCGCGCGGGCCGTGCTGCCGTCGGACGAGTTCCGTGCCGACGACGTTCGCCACGTCGCCTTGCGCGGGGGGCCGCCGCCCGCCGTTTCGGCACGGGGGGCGGGCACCTTCGTGGATGCCGCATTGGCGGTGCTGACGCAGACTGGAGGCGTCCGGTCGGGGAACGACCTGATTATCGGTGATCACCCTGCGGCGGGGAGCGCGGTCGTGCTTCCTCCCACCGATCCCGCGGGGATCGGGGCGCTCAATCGCGTGCTGGCCGCTCGGGGAGTGCCCGTGCGGTTCGGGGCGTTGCGCGAGGGCGAATGGCTGCTGGCGAGCGCGCTGTTTTCTCTCGAGCAGGTGGCGGTGCGTCGTCGCTACGTGTTGGAGGGAGAGGCGACCGTGCTGGCCACCGCGGGCGGTGATCCGTGGATCGTGCGTCACGGGAACACGGTC
>CAYWNR010000567.1:0-2563 GCA_964459705.1 uncultured Gemmatimonadaceae bacterium
GCCAAGCTCAACCGCACAATCGTCTTCATGCTAATCCCTCTCGGAACGGGTGATCGGTGTCGAGATCCACTCCCGGCCGCTCGTCACCCACCGCGAGAGGTGCCGGGAAGTCGGTAAAGGCTAAAGCAACATGCGGTTTCGGTCAATGGTGGAAAATCCACTATCGGTATTTGTTCGGGTCCGCGGCCCGCCGGTCCGGTTGGTGACCTGTCTCCTATCGCAGCCACAGCGCGGCCACGGAGACACCCCGGGGTGCAAACGTGGTCCCAACTCCACCACTGACACGGAGTTCGAACGCTCTGGTCAGCCGGAGATCCAGACCCAGCCCGAGCCCCCCGCCGAGGTGCCAGCCAGCGGAGCCGGCCTTGGTGAGGTAGCCGGTGGGTTGGATGTACGGGACGAGGCTCAAGTCCGAGCCTTCGAGGTTCAGTCGGCGGGCCACGGTGAAGCCCACCGGAATCCACCAGCCGACACCACTCCCGATCGCCATGCCAACCCCGGCGAGCAGCGCTCCGTCCACTGGCGAGCCCGACTCGTGGAACAACACGGGTATCCGCGCGTCGAGGCCAGCCAGCACCGCGTCGCTCGCGTTGTCGCGCACCACCGCGCCGAGACGGGCACCCAGATCCGCCCTTCCGATCCCGACGCGATAGAGTCCTTCGAACGCCGCCTGAGAATTCTCGAGGAAGGACGCGCTCGCTCCCAGCTCATGCCTGAGGAACGCTCGATAGGGCGCGTGAAACGCCGGCGTGCCCGTCACCTGCGCCGAGGCAGGCCTGCCCCAGCATCCTCCCAGCAGCAGAACGCCGAACACCGCGCCACCCCAGGTTCGCCCGGGGCGCGCGGTGCGGAGCATTGGCGATTGGCTATTGGCGATTGGCGACGGGTGATCGGCCATCAGCTCTCGGCCATCGGTTACCGGATCCAGACCGCGCTGACCGAGAACCCTTCGATGCCCCAATCGGAGGCCACTCCACCGCTGACGCGGACATCAAAGAAACGACTCAAACGAGCGTCCAGCCCGAACCCGAAGCTGAACCCGGCGTGGCCGCCGGGATCTCCGAACCGGAAGTTCAGCGTCGGCTGGGCGTACGGCACGATGCTGACCTCGGAATTCTCGAACTCCACCCGCCGGCCCAACGAGAGGCCCACCGGCGCGTTGAACGAGGAGCCGCCGCCACCGAACGCTGCTCCGAGTCCCGCCACGAGTGCCCCATCGAGCGGGAACCGCTCGGTATGGGTCAGGACTCGTCCCCTTCCTTCCACCCCAATCACTCCGGCATCGCTACCCGATGTGAACAGGACGCCGCCGCGGGCTCCGACGTCGAACTCGCGATATCCGACGCGGATCTGCCCCTCGACGCCCGTCACGCTGCCGCGATTGAAGCTCAGCGTGCCACCGAACTCGTACCGCTCGAAGGCGCGGTACGGCGCGTTGAACGATGCCGTCCCGGTGGCCTGCGCCCCAGCCGTCCCAGCGGCCAGCGCCAGGGTGCCGAGGGTGAAGAAAGTGCTGCGCAACGACATATGGCTCTCCTCCCGTGAGAGTCTGGTTACTCCGCCTCCGCCTGCTCCGCCACGACGCGGACAACATCATCCACGACCTGAAGAAACCCGCCTCGGACCCGAAACGCTTTCGTACCCTCGGCCGACCGAACCGTCACCCGTCCCTCCCCCAACATAGTGAGGAACGGTGCGTGGCGCGGCAGGATACCCACTTGGCCGTCGTACGCGGGCGCCACAACGGCTTCGGCCTCGCCGTCGAACACCGGCCGATCCGGAGCGATCACGACGACGCGCATCAGGCGTGCATCGTCTTGGCGACCTCGACCACGTCGTCGATGCCGCCCTGCATGTAGAACGCCTGCTCCGGCAGCTCGTCGAACTCCCCGGACACGACCCGTTCGAAGCTCTCGACCGTGTCTTCGAGCTTGACGTATTTCCCGGCCCGGCCCGTGAACGCCTCGGCGACGTGGAAGGGCTGGGACAGGAACCGCTGCACGCGCCGCGCGCGGGCCACCAGGCGCTTGTCGTCTTCCGAGAGCTCGTCCATCCCGAGGATGGCGATGATATCCTGAAGCTCTTTGTAGCGTTGCAGGCTCCGCTGCACTTCAACGGCCGCCTTGTAGTGCCGATCTCCAATGTACTGCGCGTCGAGAATCCTGCTGGACGAGTCCAACGGATCCACGGCCGGGTAGATCCCGATCTCGGTGAGCGCGCGCGACAACACGACGGTCGCGTCGAGGTGGGCGAACGCCGTCGCCGGCGCCGGATCGGTGAGGTCGTCCGCCGGGACGTAGATGGCTTGCACGGACGTGATCGAGCCCGTCTTGGTGGAGGTGATCCGTTCCTGCAAGTCGCCCATTTCCGTGGCGAGCGTCGGCTGGTACCCGACCGCGCTCGGCATCCGGCCGAGCAGCGCCGACACTTCCGAACCCGCCTGCGTGAATCGGAAGATGTTGTCGATGAAGACGAGCACGTCCTGCTTCTCGCGATCGCGGAAGTATTCGGCAATCGTGAGTCCCGCGAGTCCCACCCGCAACCGTGCCCCGGGCGGCTCGTT
>CAYWNR010000568.1:0-2558 GCA_964459705.1 uncultured Gemmatimonadaceae bacterium
TGGAACTTCTTCTCCATGACGCCGACGACGGTGAACGGCAAGCCATCGAGCAGCACGGTCTTCCCCACCGGGTCTTCCGCGCCGAACAGCGTTTCCGCGAGCTTGTTGCCGAGGAACACCACGCGGCGCCGCTCGTCGATGTCCTGCTGGTTGATGAAGCGCCCACCACCAGCCGGGAACATGCGCCGCATCTCGGTGAACTCGGGATACACGCCTTCCATGTAGGTCGTCGTCTTGTTGTCGCCGTGGCGGAGGCTGGTACCCCAACGGCCGTAGGACGGGCTTCCGAGCTCGATGCCCGGGATCGAGCGCTCCAACAAGCCCAGATCGTCCTCGGTGAGGCGGATGATCCGGCCCGTCGGCAGTCCCTGCCATTCGCGGCTGGTCGTGCCGCCGTACAGCATGAAGATCCGCTCGCCGGCGTTGAGCAGGCCGTCGCGAATCGCGACCTTGAGCCCCTCGCCGAACGACAGGAGCAGCACGATAGCGAGCGTGCCCCACGTCATCGCGAACATGGTGAGGCCCGCGCGGAGCTTCTGCGCCCTGAGGTCGCCGAAGAACTCGCCGAGAAGGATGCGCCACATATCAGGCGGTCCGGGCGGTCCCGGCGGTCCCGGCGGTCCCGAGAAATCTCACGGGTCCGTCGAGTCCGGCGGGTCCGACGGGTCCGTCCATGCTAGTACCTCAGCGCTTCGACGGGGTCGAGCGCGGCTGCGCGGCGGGCCGGGAAGAAGCCGGCGAGGATGCCCACCGCGGCGAGCAGGGTGAGGGTTACCGCGATCACGACGGGCGACACGGTCGGCGTGCCCACGAACTCTTGCATCGGGACGAAGCTGAGCAGCGTCACGATGCCCCAGGAGCCCAGGAATCCGAGCAGCGCCCCCAGTCCGACGATCAGGAAGCTCTCACCCAGAAACTGTGTCAGGATGTCGCGCCGGCGCGCGCCCACGGAGCGGCGAATGCCGATTTCCGGGGTTCGCTCGCGCACCACGACGTACATGATGTTGGCGACGCCGATCCCGCCGACGGTGAGCGTGAAGCTGCCGACGATGGCGAAGAAGATGTTGAAGCCGAGAAAGAGGTAGCTGAACTGGAGCTCCCACTCGGTCGTGTCCCAGACACCCAGCGCGTCCTTGTCCTTCGGATCGAACGCGTAGCGGCGGCCGAGCAGCTCGTAGACGCGGCGCTCCACGTCCTTCGTGAGGGAGGCGTCCCGCGTGCGGTAGACGAAGTTCGCGACCTGGCGGCCGCCGAACATGGCGACGTGCGTGGTGGCCGGGATGAACACGCGGTCCTTGTCCCGGCTGTTGTACGAGGAATTCTGAGTCTTGGGCTGCATCACGCCGATCACCGTGAACGGCGTTTCGCCGATCATGATCGACTGACCGACAGGGTTTTCTTCGCCAAAGAGCAGTGTGGCCAGCTCGTCACCGAGCATGGCCACTCGGCGCCGCTGGTCCAGATCCTGTTGGTTCAGGAACCGCCCGCCCTGGGCGGGGATGATGTTCCGCATGTCGCCGTACACGGGCCGGACGCCGGTGATGTTCGGGTTCGCGGACTTGGTGCCGCGGCGCACCGGCGTGCGGCGGTCGGAGTACTCCGGACTCAAGGCGATGATGTCGGGAATTTCCCGCATGAGCAGGTCGCCGTCCGACTCGCGGAGCCCGATGTAGCGGCCCTCGGGGAACCCGGCGTAGCTCACGGTGGTGCGGCCGCCGAACAGGAGGACGATGCGGTCGCCGAGGCCGTGAAAGCGCTTGATGGTCTGCCGTTCGAGCCCCACGCCGAACGCGAGCAGCACGACCACGGCGATCGTTCCCCAGGCGATGCCAAGCACGGTGAGTGCCGTGCGCAGCCGCTGGGAGCGGAGGTCCGCGAAGAACTCGCGCAGCGTGGTCGAAAAGTGCACGGCTGGCTTACTTGATCTCGCGGGGCGGCGGCTCGATGACGAGGTCGCCCTCGTTGAGCCCTTCGAGCACCTCGACGTTGATCGCGTCGGAGAGTCCAAGCCGGACGATGTGCTCCTCCTGTTTGCCGTCGGGCAGCAGCACCGTCACGCGCGACGTGTCCTTCTCGGTGCGCACGAGGCGCTCCGGAATGGTGAGGACGCTGTCACGCCGCTCGATGATCACGTCGGCGTTGGCCGAGTAGCCCGCGCGCAAGACGACGCCCTTGGTGGGCGTGACCGCGATTTCGACGGGAAACCGGGTGGCGTTGTCTTCGGTCTTGGCCTTGAGCGAGATCAGGGTGAGCGAGCCGGTGACCTTGGCATCCGGCAGGGCCCCGATCTTGATTTCGACGGGGAGCCCTTCATGCAGCCGACCGACGTCGATCTCGTCCACGTTGCCGCGGAACAGCAGCTTGGTCATCTCGGCCATGCGGATCAACGCGGTCCCTTCCTGATACGTACTGATAGGGACCACGGGGTCACCCACCTCGACCGCATACTCGAGGATGTAGCCGTTGATGGGGGACCGGATGACCGTTTCGAGACGACCCGTGCCGGACGAGATCCGGCCCTCCTCGAGGAGCGAGAGCCGCTCGGCCGCGATCTGCCG
>CAYWNR010000569.1:0-2547 GCA_964459705.1 uncultured Gemmatimonadaceae bacterium
CCGCCGACGGGCGGAGGCGAGGGGGCGTGGTCTGGCTCCCGCGTGGACCGTCGGTCCGAGCCTACGGCCGTGCTTCCTCCACGACGTTCAGGACCTCGGCGCGGGAAAACGGCATGCGGATCGTCCGGATGGCACCCAGTCGCTGGGTCACCGCCAGCGGGTCCACGATGCCGTACGACGGACGACCCGCCATGGCGATGATTCGCGCATCGGGGAAACTCTTGCGGAGACGTCGTACGAATTCTCCGGCGTCCATCCGACCGGCCGCATGGACGTCGATGAACACCACGTCCGGAGGGGAAACCTCGTACGCGGCGAGCCCGACGCCGGCGTCCATCGCCTCGACGACGTCGTGTCCGGCACCCATGAGAATCGAGCGGAGCGTGTCGCGGATCACGTCCTTCTGCTCGATGACGAGGATGCGGGCCACGCGCGTGTTGCTCACGACGGCCGCCCGGCTGCAGCCGGTGCAGCGCACGCGTCGAACGATCTCGTCGCCTCGATGGCGCGGCAGCCCCAACTCGAAGGACGCCCCGCATGCGGGGCAGGCAACCGCTCCAGGGTTCAGGAACCGCTGGCGCAGCGCCAGCAGCTCTTCCGGCGTGTATGGGGTGGGAGTGTCCCGCCGGCGGGGGCCAACGCGGCGGCCCACTGCCCGGCGTTCGTCGTACAACCGGCGCTCGGCGCGCCGCCGGTCGCTGCCGGCCCGGCGGTTCCGCGCCACGAGGCGCTCCGCGGCGCGGCGGTCCCGCCCGCGCCGCTCATCGGTGTTGCGGCGCGGCTGGGGGGAGCGGCGGTCGAACAGGCGACGCCGTTCCAGTCGCCGACGTTGTTCCGAAGGTCGTTCCACGACCCTAAGATATCGCAGTCCACGGACATTTGACCAGGCTGAATTCCGGGAATATCCGTCTCGCGGCACCCAACCCGTCCAGGGGTCTGGCGTGTAGCACTGAAGCCACGTATATCCCGCCGATCCCCTCACGAGTCCGACATGATGCGCACGTGGTCCTTCGCCGCCCTGCTGGTCCTGACGCCCGCGCTCTCCGCCCAGAGTCCCACGCCAGGCAACCCCGCGTGGTCCAGTCGTATGGTGATGGTGCCGATGCGCGACGGCGTGCGGTTGCAGACGTTCCTCGTGACCCCTCGGCGCTCGTCGCGAGCACTCCCGGTCCTCCTGATCCGCACCCCGTACGGTGCCGCCGGGAGCGTGCGGGGGTTTCCGGGGGCGTATCATTACCTCGCGGACGACGGGTATGTCTTCGTGTTCCAGGACATCCGCGGCCGGTACGGCTCCGAGGGCGAGTATCTGATGAACCGACCGCTCCGCACGGATTCGAGCGCGATCGACGAAGCCACCGACACGTACGACACCATCGACTGGTTGGTAAAAAACGTCCCCAACACCAACGGCCGAGTGGGGGGCTTGGGCATCTCGTATCCCGGCTGGCTCGCGACGATGCAGGCGCTCTCCGGACATCCGGCGCTCCGCGCGGTGTCGCCGCAGGCACCGATGACCGACACCTGGATGGGTGACGACTTCTTCCACAACGGCGCCTTCCGCATGAGTTACGGCGTCGAGTACACGTACGGAATGGAGGTGGGTGAGGTCGCCGTCGGCACGCACGACATGTACGACTGGTACCGGCGGATGCGCGTTCTGTCGAACGTCCCGAAACTGCTAGGCCGGTCGTGGCCGTCGTGGGACGCGTTCGTGGCGCACCCGGCGTACGACGCGTACTGGCAGTCGCGGGCCACGGAGCGCCGCATCACCGCGACGCCGGTGGCCGTGCTGACGGTCGGTGGGTGGTACGACCAGGAAGACATCTTCGGCCCGCCGGCGACGTACGCGGCGTTCGAACGGTTCGACACGCAGGACCGGAACCGGCTGGTGATGGGGCCCTGGAACCACGGCGGCTGGTACCGTCCCGGCGACGCGCTGGGCGCCATCCGCTTTGGCGACTCGACGGGCGCCTGGTATCGGCGCGAGGTTGAAGTCCCGTTCTTCGCCTACTATCTGAAGGATCGCGGACCGCTCACGTTGCCCGAAGCGCTCGTGTTCGAGGGCGGATCGAACCGCTGGCGCCGCTTCGATGCCTGGCCGCCGAAGGAATCCGCGGCACGCAATCTCTACTTCCGTGCGAACGGCCGACTGAGCTTCGATCCACCGACCGCCACCACGGACGCCTTCGACGAGTACGAATCGGACCCGGCACACCCGGTGCCGTACCGGCCCAGGCCGATCGAGGTGACGTACTCGCCGGGGTCCCGCTGGCGGGAGTGGCAGGTGACGGACGAACGGTTCGTCGAGGGGCGGCCCGACGTGGCGGTCTGGAGCACGCCACCGCTGGATTCCGACGTGGTGATCGCGGGAAAGCTCTCTGCGCGGCTGTTTGCGTCCACCACGGGGAGCGACGCGGACTGGGTCGTGAAGCTGGTCGACGTGTATCCCGATCAGGTGCCCGAAGACCCGCCGATGGGTGGTTACCAGCTCATGGTCACGGGCGAGATCCTGCGCGGCCGGTACCGCACGAGCTTTGAACACCCCGA
>CAYWNR010000570.1:0-2542 GCA_964459705.1 uncultured Gemmatimonadaceae bacterium
GCCGACCGCGCGCTCGCGCGCGAGATCTACAAGGAGCTGATCGAGACCAACACGACCCACTCGACCGGCAGCACGACCGACGCCGCCGAGAAGATGGCCGCCCGATTCCGCGCCGCGGGGGTTCCGGCCGAAGACGTCGTCGTGACCGAGCCGTATCCCGGCAAGGGGAACCTCGTCGTCCGCTATCGCGGCTCGGGGGCCCGGCCGCCCATTCTGCTGCTCGCGCACCTGGACGTGGTCGAAGCGCGGCGCGAGGACTGGTCGCTCGATCCGTTCGTGCTGACGGAGCAGGACGGTTACTACTACGGTCGCGGCACCACGGACGACAAGGCGATGGCGGCCATCTGGGTCGCCAACTTGCTGCGCTATCGTCGTGAGGGATTCGTCCCGGATCGGGACCTCATCGTGGCGCTCACCGCGGACGAGGAGGGCGGCGACCACAACGGCGTGGATTGGCTCGTCCAAAACCGGCGCTCGCTGATTGACGCGGCATTTGCCTTGAACGAAGGCGGTGGCGGGCAGCTGCTGGACGGGAAACATCTCCTCAACGAGGTGCAGACCACCGAGAAGGTGTACCGGAGCTTCACGTTCGAGACACACAACCCGGGTGGACACAGCTCCCTCCCCCGTCCGGACAACGCCATCTACGAGCTGGTGCACGGCCTGGCACGGCTCGAAGCATACGATTTCCCCGTGCACCTGAACGAGACCACGCGCGCGTTCTTCCACCGAATGGCGAAGATCGAAGGCGCCAACGGCGCCGACCTGGAGGCCGTGGCCACCAACCCGCCCGACGCTGGGGCGGCAACGCGTCTCTCGGCGCGGTCGCCCTACTACAACGCCATGCTGCGCACCACGTGCGTCGCCACGATGCTCGAGGCGGGCCACGCGGAGAACGCGCTCCCCCAGTCGGCAGCCGCCACCGTGAACTGCCGCATGGTGCCTGGTGAGAATGCCGCCGATCTCCAACGCACGCTGGTACGCGTGCTCGCGGACACCGGGATCACCGTGACGCCTATCGGCGTCGCTCGCCCGAGCGCTCCGTCACCGCTCACGCCGGACGTGATGGGCGCCATCGAGCGCGCCACGGAAGCCATGTGGCCCGGCGTTCCGGTGGTCCCCACGATGGTCTCGGGCGCCACCGACGGCCTCTATCTCCGGAACGCCGGGATTCCCACCTACGGCGTGTCCGGCCTGTTCGAGGATGTCAACGATACGCGGGCGCACGGCAAGGACGAGCGCATGGGCGTGCAGGCGTTCCACGAGGGGCAGGAGTTCCTGTATCGGTTGGTGAAGCTGCTGGCGACGAGACCGTCGCCTTAGTCCTCACCCCCTGACCCCCTCTCCACTCCGTGGAGAGGGGGAACCTCACTCGCTTCTTCGATACGTGGAGACGGGGGACTTCACTCGCCTCACGTCCCCCTCTCCGCGTAGCGGAAAGGGGTCAGGGGTGAAGCCCAACCTCGAGCAGCGGCTTTCCGAGCACGTCCATCCGCGGCTCGACACCGAGGCCTGGGGTGGTAGACGCGCTCATCCGGCCCGCTTGACGCTGGGGTGCGCCCGTTGCCGTGCTCACCGTGACGTAGCTGTTGAAGTCGGTCGCCGTGAACACCAGCTCAGGCGGCGTGCTGTGGGCCAGATGCGCGATGGCCGCCGTGGTCACGTCCCCGCCCCACGAGTCCTCCAACGTCATGGCTATCCCGAGCGACACGCACAGGTCGCGCGCCTGTTTGGTCTTCGTGAGTCCGCCCAGCTTGCTGATCTTCAAGTTGACGACGTCCATCGCCAGGTCGGCGTGCGCGCGGAGCAGCATCTCGAGACTGTCGATGCTCTCGTCGAGCACGAACGGATGGTCGGTGTGGCGGCGCACGGAGAGGCACTCCTCGTAGCTCGCACACGGCTGCTCGACGTAGACGTCCACGTCTCGCACCGCGCCCACGACGCGCATCGCCTGATGCCGCAGCCACCCGGTATTGGCGTCCGCCACGAGCACGTCGCCCGGCTCGAGCACGGCCCGCACCTGGCGAATGCGCGCGACGTCTTCCTCGACCTCCGCGCCCACCTTCAACTGGAACCGCCGGTACCCCTCGGCGCGATACCCCGCCACCTTGGACGCCATCCGCTCCGGCGACTCCTGCGAGATAGCCCGATAGAGCACGAAGTCGTCACCGTAGCGCCCGCCGAGCAGCGTGCAGACGCTCTGTCCGGTGACCTTACCGAGAATGTCCCAGCACGCCATGTCCACCGGCGACTTCACGTACGGATGCCCCTTGAGCGCCGCGTCCATCCGCCGGTTGAGCCGGAGGAGCTGCGTGGGATCTTCACCGATCAAGTGCGGACCAAGCTCCTCGAGCCCCGTGCGTACCCCGCGCCCGTAGGAGGGGAGATAGAACGGCCCGAGCGGACACACCTCACCCCACCCCACGACCCCGGCATCCGTGTCCACGCGCACGATCGTGCTGTCGAACACGGAAACGGACTTCCCGCCCGACCAGTTGTAGCTCCCCTCGTGCAGCGGGAGGTCGACCTTGTAGGCGCTGAT
>CAYWNR010000571.1:0-2530 GCA_964459705.1 uncultured Gemmatimonadaceae bacterium
TACGGGGGCGCGGTACCTGAGGGAGGGTTTCCGCGCCCCTGGTGTATCTATTATTAAGGTATGACCGCCCCGCGCCTGGCTTCCGCCCCGACATTCTGCTTCGCGCCTCGACGCGAGAGGCGACCGTGGGGTTGGCTCGCCCTCTCGGTCTTCCTCCACGTGGCGGTGATCACGCTTGCGCTCATCGATTTCTCCTCGACCGAGCCGTTCGATGTCGATCAACGAACGCCGGGCGGAGAGGGCCCCGCGGGTGGTGGCGGGGGAGGGGGCGCCGATCAGATCACCTACATCACACTGCCCGCGTATCAGGCTCCTGCCAAACCCAAAGAAGCGGAGACCCGACCGAAGCTCGAGGAGATCCCCATCCCCAAGCCGATCGTGGCCGAGATTGAGATCCCCGTGGATTCGGTCCAATTCGACCTCACCCACTCGGACCGGGTGGTGCTCGGTGGTCCGGTGTTGGGGAAGGGAGCAGGCACCGGCGGTGGTCCCGGATCGGGGACCGGTACCGGCGGTGGGATCGGCTCCGGCCGCGGCACGGGCGTGGGGAGCGGGACCGGCTCGGGGACGGGTGGGAGCGGTGGCGAGGTGTTCCCGCCCGCCCCGCGCTACACCATCCTCCCGCCGCAGCCGGTGCCCAACTCCGACAAGGGACGAACCTTCCAGGCCAAGATCACGGTGGCCGCCGACGGTCGGGTCCTCGAGGTCGAAGTCCGGCCGCAGATTCGCAATCTCGCCTACCGCCGCCGCTTCGTGGAGCAGCTATACCAGTGGGCCTTCGCGCCGGCGGTGACGCGGGAGGGGGTCCCGGTGCGTGGGGAGACGGTCATTACGATCACGTTGTAGATGACGGGATCGAGGATCCCCATCCCGTCCATCCCGTTCATCCCGTCTCCTCCAACAACCGCACCGCCAGGCTCATCGCCCCCGCCACCGGATCGATCTTCCGGTTGCTCACTACGATCCCTTGCGTCTGGCCCACGAGCCGATGAACGACCTGCTTTCGCACCGGACCGCCGGCGTCCAGCAGCCCGCCGCCGAGTGCGACCGGGACCGTCTCTCCCGCGCCGACCTTCGGCAGCAGGGCCAACACGAGCGCCACGAGATCTTCGGCCGCGGCGGACATGAGCCGACCGGCCTCGCCGTCGCCCTCTTCCGCAACGGCGATCACGGCGGGTGCGAGGGCGGCGATCTCCGCGGGCGAAGCGTCTTCGACCCAGGCGGGGAGCGCGCTGGGCGCGTGCAGTCCGGCGGCGCGTGCCAGGGCCACCGCGAGCGCTGAGCCCGGGCTGCCGGCCACGGCGACGATTGCATTGCGCCCGAGTGCGTAGCCGCTCCCGTCGTCGCCGATCCGCCATCCCAACCCACCGGCGCGATGCCACTCGCCGGCCGCGTTGCGGGCCAGCGCGATCGAGCCCGTGCCGGCAAGGAGCACGATCCCAGGGGCCTTGGGGAACACGCTCTCGAAGGCGACCGTGGCGTCAGTCGTCACCTGGATGCGATCCGCGAGGTGACGGGCTCGGAGGATCGTGATCAGGGCCTCCTGAACGTCTGGAGTCCCCGCGCCCGCCGCGCCCACGACGAGAGCCGCGAGCGGGAGCGACGCCCCCGCGGCGGTCGTGGCGCCCTCGACGGTCACCGCAATCGTGTCGCCGGCCGCGTCGATCTCCCCCGGTCGCGCGGCGCCGGAGGGGCCGCGCGCGCGCGCGCGAATCCGTGGCGAGGCATCCCCGACCGCCGCTTCCGTGTGCGAGCCGCCGGCGTCCACGCCTCCCACCCAAATGGTTGTATCGGTCGTCACCGGTTGGCCGTGCCTTTCATGGACGGCGTCCCATGGGTCCGACTCGCCGTCCACCCAACCACGAGCGTCGTGATGAAGCCCATGGGTACGTACCAGGGCCAGGCAAGGTCGGCAAACCGTCCCGGCTTGCCCAGCACGACGACGAGCATCGTGAGGGTGGCCGTCGCCAGCGCGAGCAACGCGTCGCGCTGGGTCGCCCGCGACACGAGCCCGCCGAGCACGAACAGGCCCAAGAGGCCGCCGTAGGTGATCGAGGCGATCGACAGGGCGAGCTCGACCACCGGGGTGTTCGTCGAACGGAACGACAACGCCCCGCCGGCCAGCACGATCGCCCAGCCCACCGTCGCCCACCGGCCCACCACCAGGAGGTGGCGCGGGTCCCGACGTCCGGACACCGAGGCGTAGAAATCATGGGTGGTGGCGGACGCGAGCGCGCTGAGCGAGGACGCGACGGTTGACATCGCGGCCGCCAGCACGCCGGCGATCGCCAATCCCGACACGCCCGGTGGCAGGCGTTCGACCATGAACCGAGGAAAGATCGTGTCGCCCGCTCCGGTTCCGGGGTCGGCGCCGGCGGCCCAGAGGAACGTCCCAACGAGAAGGAAAAGGCCGAATTGGACGAACACGGCGAACCCCGATCCCACGAGGGCGAGACGGGCGTCCCGCAACGACCGGGTCGCCAGAAGCCGCTGCACGATCAACTGATCGGTACCGTGCGAAGCGGCGGAC
>CAYWNR010000572.1:0-2526 GCA_964459705.1 uncultured Gemmatimonadaceae bacterium
GGTTCCACGCCTGAATGCGGTAGTCCCGATCGATCACGTACAGGCCCACCGGCAGCGAGTCGATGATCCGGCTGGTCAGCCGCCGCTGCGCCTCGATCTCGCGGGCGCGCAGGGCGACCTCGCCGGCGAGGTCCTGCGAGAGGGCAATGGACGAGAGGAGCGGGGCCAGGATGTTCGCGACCGTGCGGACAACTTCGCGCCAGATGTCGAGCGCGGGCGTCCGCCCGACCCGACACTCCAGTAGCCCGAGGCGCTCACGCTGGTACACCAAGGGCGCCATGAGGACCGGTTCCTCGGCGCTCCACGGCGGCGGCTCGGTTTGGCCTACGATCCCGGCAACCACCTCGGCGTTCCGCGTCCGCGCCGGGTCGTCCCCCGCCGCGGAGATGGAGCGGAACGCACCGTCCGGCCCACGCACCCACACGGAACAGGCCTCCGCACCCACGCCCCGCTTCAGGGCCCCGGCCACCCCCTCGAGCACGTCTTCGACGCCCAGCGACGTGGAGAGGTAGGAGGCAACGTCCGCCAGGACTTCGAGCGCAGATTGGACGGCGGCCGGCTCAGGCATTGGACTCAATCCGGACAGCGGTGGTGGACGAGGCACTCCCGATCGCCACGGTGGACGCGTGGAGCTTCGAGGACCTGCATCGCGGAACTCCTCCCGTCGGTCACGCCCGGCCCCGCGTCAGCGGATCACTCGACGTACGACGTATCCCCCCGAATCGCTGAGGAACACGGCCCGTCCGGCCGCCGCGATCCCGGCGGGCCCGGCAAGCGCCGTGCGGCCGGCGTCGAGCTGGTCCGGCCCCGGCGTCATTGCTCCAGTGCCGGCGAACGTATCGATCGAATCCGAACCGACTTGAATGATACGCACACGGAAGTTGCCGCGGTCCGCCACCAAGAGCAGCGGCCCGATGACCGTCATGGCACCGGGATCGCGGAACAAGGCGGACGCCGCCGACCCGCGATCGCCCGCGAATCCGGGAGCCCCGAGACCGGCATACGCGTGGATCGTGTCATTCACGATCCGGCGAATGCGGTTCCCGCCGCCGTCCGCGATGAATAGCGTGTCCCCCATCCACGCGAGCCCCGATGGCGACTTGAGCCGCGCCTCTGCCGCGGGCCCCTCGTCACCGGAGTCTCCGCCCTCGCCGGCAATCCCGGCGACCACGCCGACGGTTCCGTCGGGGCGCACGGCAACGACGCGCTGGTTGCCCGCCTCGGCGACGTCCACCGACCCATCCGGGCCGATCACCACGCTCACCGGGTAGTAGGTCGGCGCGGTCGCCGCCGAGGCCCCTTCAGCCGCCACCCCCGCCCTGCCCGTTCCCAACACCACCTCCACGCGATCGGTCGCGAGATCCACGCGGTACACCAGGTGCGCGCCGCGGTCCGCGATCACCAGCGTGCCATCGCCGTCCCGCACGATGTCGTACGGCTCCTGCAGACAGAGGGTCGCCGGCGTAGCGCCGCCCGTGGACAGGCCGCAGAGGCCGCGGCCAATCGGCCACGTCAACTCGCCGTCCGCCGCGACCGCGCCCACGCGTCGCCGATAGCGATCCACGAAATAGAAGGACCCGTCTTCCCTGGCGGCGATCCCTCCGGGAGAACCGATGGATTGCGCCGTCGCCGGACCGGGAGGGGCGTCATCCGGAATGGTGAGTGTGTGGGTCACACCCAGCACACCGGCCACGACCCGGGCCACGCCCTGAGCCTCGCCCACCACGACCTCCGTTGGTCCGCACCCGGCCACCATCCCGGCCAGGCTCCCAACGACAACCAGCGCCCTGCCGCGTCCCTTCATTGACATTGCTCCCGGGCTGCACTCTATCTTCTAGCGAGAATGTGGTCCCGCTCAGCGGTTCCTGCAACGGCCGTGATGGCCCTTCTCTGGTCCGCGTCGGCCGTCGCGCAAACCACCGGCCAAATCGTCGGCCGCGTTGTCGCCCTTCCGGATTCGAGTCCGATGGGCGGGATCGTTGTGTCCGTCGTCCGAACGACAGGCGACACGGTGGCGGCGGTCCGAACGAGCGACGGCGGCGATTTCGTGACGATCGGGCTCGCTCCCGGTGATTACACGGTCATGGCCCGGCGGATCGGGTACCGGCCCGCGGAGGTGCGGGGCGTGGCGGTCCGGTCCGGTATCACGACGCGCATCGTTGTCGTGTTGGAACCGGCGGCGGTGGATCTCCCCAGCATCAGCGTCGTGGCCGAGGCCCATCCGCTGCTGGAACCGGACGTCAGCTCGACCCGACAGGTCGTGACCCGAGAGGACTTCGCCTCGGCACCCATCCAGGATATCGCGGAGATCCTCGAGCTCCGCACGGGCGTCTCCGATGGGCATTTCCGTGGCGGCCGGATCGGGCAGGAAACGTACGTCATCGATGGCGTGGACGTGCGGGACCAATTGTCGGCCTCGCGGCCCGGGATCGGCTTCTCGCTCTCGCCGACGGCGGTCCAGGAGCTCAACGTGTTCACGTCGGGGTTCTCCGCCGATCAACCGAGCGCCGTGAGCGGTGTGGTCAC
>CAYWNR010000573.1:0-1974 GCA_964459705.1 uncultured Gemmatimonadaceae bacterium
CGGCTCCCAGCTCGCTCCATTGCGGGTCGAACAGCGCGCGCGAGACGATGCCTTCCTCGTAGAGCGCATACGCGACGCCCAGGAGGAGCAAGCTGAGCCATCCCTTCCCCCAGCGCCGAGTCGCTTCGCGGCAGAGCAGGGCGCCACAGCCGTACGGCAGGGCCATGGCGAGGAACACGATCGGATTGAAGAACTGGAGCGGGGTCTGGTGTCCCGACACCAGCTCGCCCAGCACCGGAGCGAGGAAGAGGAGGGCGACGCCGGGCGCGACGCGCCGCATGCCAGGTGCGAGTCCCCGTTGCCTACGGGACGCGGGGGGCGCGCTGACCGCGGACCTCGAGCGCGACCGTCCTCCCGTCCTGCCGAATCACCGTGACCCGCGTACCGTCGTCGCGATCGAAGAACACCTCGGCGGACTCGGGCATCAGCTCGAGGTGCTGGTCACCGGGCAACATCACGATCAGTCGGTTCGCGCCGGCGGTGATCGAGACCACGCCCATGCCGGGTACGTCGTAGCGCCCCGCCATCTCCTGGAGCACGGCGGGGTCGAGCTGCGCGACGCCGCGCTCCACCGGCCCGAGAATCGGCCAACCGTACTCCGCGGCTACGGTGGCGACGATCTCGTCGGCCAACGAGCTGCCACGATCCGAGTTGGTCATCACCGCGACGCCCGCGGAGCCGTCGAGGAACACGAGCAGGGTGCAGCGGAATCCTTCGTTGGCGCCGCCGTGGCCGAACGTGAGTCCGTCCTCGGGGAGCCCGGGTCCGAGCCCCCAGTGGTGCTCGTCCGCCGCGAGCATCTGCCTGGCGATGGCCGGCGAGAGCGGCCCGCCCTCACCGCCGGCGTACGCCCGCTGGATCGCGAGGCCCCACGTGAGGAGGTCGGTGGGCGTGGTCCACAAGCCGGCCGCCGCCTGCTCGGGGTACACGTGCCAGTTCTCTTCGACCGCGTCGCCGCCTGCGCGGTAGCCCGTGGCGGCCTCATTCCACCGAGCCTCCGGGAGCGGCTGCTCGTAGGTGCTGAGCGCCATGCCGACGGGCGCGAGCACGCGCTCCTGCATCAGGTCCGCGAACGGTTTGCCCGTGACGTCCATCAGCAGTTGCTGCATCACCGTGTAGCCGCCGCCCGAGTAGCTGAACGCGCTCCCCGGCAGCGCGGCCACGCGCACGGGCGGCGTATTCCCCTTGCCGTCCAGCACGCCGGCCGCCGAGGGACGCTCGGCGCTCCGCGCGTAGCCGGGGAAGCCGTGCACGGTGAAGCCGGCCGTGTGGGTCACGATCCGACGCAGCGTGACGGGTGCCTGCCGAGTGAAGGCGTTCGCGGGCACCTGCCAGCTGGTGAGATACGTGTTGACGTCGGTGTCGAGTTCGAGACGGCCCTCCTGCACGAGGGTCAGCATGGCGGTCGCCGCTACGGGCTTGCTGATGGACGCGGCCTGGAACAGGGTCGTGGGCGTGGCCGGGCGCAGCATGGCCACGTCCGCCATGCCCCACGCCTTGGCCCACGCCACCTTCCCATCCACGATCACGGCCACGCTCACCGCCGGCACGTCGAAGTGTGCCATCCGCTCGGCCAGCGTGCGGTGCTCGAGCGGCTCGCCCCGGATCCGGAACCGTGGGAGGACCTGCCGCTCGAGGTGGGCGGCGTGATCGATCGCTTGACCGACGGCGGTCCCGCCGCCAAAGGCGACGAAGGCGATGCACAGAGCGAGCGTGCGGAGTTTCACGGTGCAACCTCGATTGAGATATCGGGCAGAGCAGGGAATCTGCGACGGCAACCCGGGACTCGCCAATCATCGGCAGCACCCCGTGGACCTCCGCGGTACCGTGGGCATCTGGCGCTGGCGCTACTCCTTTGTCGTGCTCGCCGGCCGCCAGCGCCGCCGCCTTTCGCGGCTCGAGTACGAGATCTCCCGCTGGGTGGCCGCGTCCGCGGTCGGCAGGCCCGACCCGCTGAACGAGAGGTAGAACGCC
>CAYWNR010000573.1:1984-2526 GCA_964459705.1 uncultured Gemmatimonadaceae bacterium
CGCGGTCGGCATCTCCCTGTTCGTCTCCATCCTGACCGGTCTCCTGGTGCTGTACTTGCTCAAGTCCGCGCTGGGAATCGATATCCTTCCCAACACCTCGCTGGGGATCTGGGATTGGTTCAAGCGCCACGTGTTCTAACGGAACGTGAAAGGAAAGCCGAGAGCCGAGAGCCGAAAGCCGCGAGCCGCACTATCTTCGCCGGCAATCGGCAATCGGCAATCGGCAATCGGCAATCGGCAATCGGCAATCAGCAATCGGCCAACCGGGACTTGCCCCCCAGCCGATCCGCTCCCACGTTCCATAGAGCCCCTAGGGAAGGGAATGGGGATGCCGCCGGTCGCAGAGACGGTCGTTCCGACGAACTACTGGCACACACTCGACGACGGTCGCGTGCAATGCGACGTGTGCCCGCGCGCCTGCAAGCTCCGCGAGGGTCAGCGCGGGCTCTGCTTCGTGCGCGCGCGCGCGAGCGATGCCATCGTCCTCACGACCTACGGCCGATCGAGCGGGTTCTGCGTGGATCCCATCGAGAAGAAGCCGC
>CAYWNR010000574.1:0-2518 GCA_964459705.1 uncultured Gemmatimonadaceae bacterium
TGACGGTCGCGACCGGTGAGGTGGCGCGCGTCGAGCGCGCGAAGTCGTTCCGCGTACCGGAGAAGGGGGGCGCGTTCCTCGCCTACCTGCTCGAGCGTCCTCGCGCGGCCCGGGGCGGGCGAGACACGACGGCGGCGAAGGACACGACCGGGCCCAAGCCCAAACCGGATGCCGAGGTCGGGAGCCCGCTGGTGTTGCGGCGGCTGGCCACCGGCGTGGAACGCCGCTACGAGGACGTCACGGAATACGTGTTCACGCGCGACGGTGCGCGGCTGGCGCTCGTCGTATCGAGCAAGACCGGTGAGACCGACGGCGTCACGGTCGTCGCGTTGAGCGGCGAGCCGACCGACCATCAGATCGCGACGGGCCGCGGCACGTACAAGAGCGTCGCTGTTGCCGAGCCGGGCGATCAGCTGGCCTTTCTCTCGACGCGCGACGAGGCAAGCCGCGAGCACCCGCGCTTCGCGCTCTACACCTGGAAGGCCGGCGGCGATACCGCGCGCGTTCTCGCCCACGTCGGCACCGCGGGCGTGCCCGGCGGGTGGACGGTGAGTGAGTACCGCACCCCGTCGTTCTCGAAGAGTGGGCGTCGCCTCTACTTCGGGACGGCGCCGTGGGTGGAGCCGGCCCCCGAAGACAGCACGCCAGCCGACGAGCGTGTGAACGTGGACATCTGGAACTGGAAGGATGCCGAGCTGCAACCGATGCAGCTCCGTCGTGTGAATCAGGAGCGTCGTCGGAACTACCTCGCCTTGGCGTCGCTCGCCGACGGTCGCATCGTCCAGCTCGCGGACACCGCCGTGCCGGACGTC
The DNA here is from genome assembly GCA_964459705.1 of uncultured Gemmatimonadaceae bacterium. GTDB lineage: Bacteria > Gemmatimonadota > Gemmatimonadetes > Gemmatimonadales > GWC2-71-9 > JAOTWJ01. Next base: position 813 of record CAYWNR010000574.1, read on the forward strand.
GCGCTGCCGGACGGTGGCGACGGCGCCTACGCGCTCGGCACCGCCGACCAGGCGTACGAGATACGCAGATCGTGGGACACCCCGTCCTGGCAGGACGTCTACACGGTCGATCTCGCGACCGGCGCCAAGAAGCTCGTCCTCCGCGCAACCCAGGTGGAGCCGAGGCTCTCCACCGGTGGGACGTACGCGATGTGGTACGACTGGACCGCGCACGCGGACGTCACGTACAACCTCAAGACGGGCGCCACGCACACGGTCACGACCGGGATTCCGTATCCGCTCGAGGACGAAGAGAACGACAGCCCGACAGTCGCTCGACCCTACGGTGTCGCGGGCTGGACGGATGGGGACCGGGACGTGCTGATCTACGATCGCTACGACCTGTGGGCGGTGGATCCCGAGGGGAAACGGGCGCCGCGCAACGTCACCGACGGCGCGGGCCGGCGTGACAGTGTGCGGTTCCGCGTGGTAGACCTGGACCGCGAGCGACGGACCGTGGCCGCCGACCAGCCGCTGCTGCTCTCCGCGTTCAGCTACCGCACCAAGGACGCCGGGTTCTTCCGCGATCAGGTGAACGGCTCACGTCCCCCGCAGCAGCTCGTGATGATGGCTCGCCGCTTCTCGACCCCGCGCAAGGCGGACGACGCCGACCGCGTGCTCTACACTCGCCAGTCGGTGGCCGAATTCCCGGACCTGTGGGTCGCGAGTACGAGCTTTGCGAAGCCCACCAAGCTGAGCGACGCCAATCCGCAGCAATCCGAGTACGGCTGGGCGACCGTGGAGATGGTGTACTGGCGCGGAGGAAATGGAGTGCCGCTCGCCGGCCTGCTCTACAAGCCCGCCGACTTCGATTCGACCAAGCAGTACCCGATGATCGTCAACTTCTACGAGCGGAGCTCGGACAACCTCCACGCGTACAGCCCGCCGATCTTCCACCGATCGACCATCCGGCCGACGTACTACGCGAGCCGGGGCTACCTCGTCTTCGAACCGGACGTCGTCTACCAGATCGGCTATCCGGGCCAGAGCGCGGTGGATTGCGTCGTGCCCGGCGTGCTGGCGCTGATCGAGCGGGGCTTCGTGGATCCGAAGCACGTCGGCTTACAGGGCCATAGCTGGGGCGGCTACCAGATCGCGTTCATGGTGACGAAGACGGGCATGTTCGCCGCCGCGTCGGCGGGCGCGCCGGTCGCCAACATGACCAGCGCGTACGGCGGCATCCGGTGGGAATCCGGCATGAGCCGCATGTTCCAGTACGAGCACACGCAGAGCCGGATTGGCGCGTCGCTGTGGGACGCGCCGCTCCACTACATCGAGAACTCGCCGCTTTTCTGGGTCGATCGGGTGACGACACCGTTGCTCATCCTCTCCAATGACAACGACGGCGCCGTGCCGTGGTATCAGGGGATCGAGCTGTTCACTGCGATGCGCCGGTTGGGGAAGCCCGCGTGGCTCGTCAACTACAACGGCGAGCCGCATTGGCCGTTGCCGTACCAGAAACGCCGTGACTGGAACATCCGGATGCAGCAGTTCTTCGATCATTTCCTGAAGGGCGAGCCCGCGACGCGCTGGATTGTCGAAGGGGTGCCGGCGATCGAGAAGGGGAAGACGCTGGGATTGGAGACGAAGTGGTAACTGGCAGTTGGCAGTTGGTAGTTGGTAGTTGGTAGTTTTCGGCCAACCACCAACCACCAACCACCAACCAC
>CAYWNR010000575.1:0-2509 GCA_964459705.1 uncultured Gemmatimonadaceae bacterium
ATCGCGAGTTTGAGTTTCTCAGTGATTTCGCTCATGTGACCTCGTCGTGCGGCGTGCCCGTGCGGCGGGCGGCCGTAAGCCTGCGACCTGGATCGTTCATCGCGCTACCGGCTCCCTTCCCACGCGACGACCGCCTCCCAGCGTGGTCGGACCTCGTCCATCAGCTGTCCGAAGCGGGGATCCGCGCGCAGCGGACCCAGAAAGGCATCGTGCTCGGTCAGGCAGGGATAGTTGATGAACCCCGCGCCGACGGCCCTGCGCAGCCACCGCAGCGCGTCGTCCGGTCGCCCGATGAGGACGTATCCGTGCGCCATCGTGCGGGCACCAATCTCGTTTCCGGCGACCGCATGCTCGAGATCGGGTGTGACGTGCCTCAACGCCTCCTCGGCGTTGCGCTCGAGCGCGTGCCCAAGGAACGCCGCCCACGACCCCGGCACCGTGCCGTCCATGGCCGTGCGCACCCGCGCCAGGATATCGCACGCTTCCTCGTGGAACCCGGCCTCCGCAATCTCCCAGGCGGAGATGATGTGGAGCATGGAGGGCGTTGGGGCCATGGCGACGGCGCGCCGGGCCGCCGGCGCGACCTCGGAATGGCGCCCGTTCACGTTGTGCCAGGTGCTCACGACGGAAGGCGTGACGGGAGTCAAGGGATCGATGCGGACGATCCGCTCGACGAACGAACCATGGTTGCGTAACCCGGCGGTACTGGAAAACCGGCACAGCTCTGCGAGGACGTTGGCGTCGCCGGGCCACAGCGCGTGGGCGCGATAGAGGTCCGGCAACGCCCGCTCTGGTTGACCCCGGCTGCCGGCCACCAGACCCCGGACGAAGATCGCGAGGGGAAAATTGGCATCGAGGGCGAGCGCGCGATCGACGAACGCCGAGGCCCGTGAGAGGCCGATGGTCGACGGCACCTGCGCCATGTTCACTTCGTTCCAGTGGACCTGCGCTTTCGTTGCCAGCAGCAACGGTGTGTCCCCAACGATCGCGAGCGCGTCATCCACCAGCTGCAAGGCTCGATGGGATGCGTCCGCCGTCCACACGTACATCTCCTGCCGGGCCCGCAGATAACAGTCGTACGCAACCGCATTCTCGATGGGCCGCTCCGCGACCTGCCGTCGCTCGGAATCACTCAGCGTCACCTCGAGTGCCGCAACGATCTTCCGGGCGATCTCCTCCTGGATGCCGAACACGTCCTCCATGGTTCCAGAGAACTTGTCGCTCCAGATGGGCGTGTCCGTGGCAGCCTCGACGAGCTCGGCGGCCACCCGCAGCGCGTTGCCGGCGCGGCGGACCGAGCCGGTGACGACATGAGTGACCCGCAGCTCGCGGGCGATGGTCGGCGTGTCCTTCTTCGTACCCTTGAGCGTCATGGCCGAGTTGCGGGAGATGACGCGGAGTCCCTGGAGCCGAGACAGGTCACCGATGATCTCCTCGGTCAGCCCATCCGCGAAATACTCGTTGTCGGGGTCGGGACTCTGGTTCACGAACGGCAGCACGACCACGGACTTCGTGACGTCGTCCTCTGCCGCGTCGTCCGCCGTGAGCGCGGCCGCAAAGGCCCCGGCGCTCTCGTAGCGGTCCGCCGGCACCTTGCTCAACGCCTTGGCAAGCGCCTTCGCCAGTGCAGCGCTCACGCTGGGCCGAGGCGTCGTGATCGGAGGAGCCGGGTCCTTCACGTGCTTGGCCATCACCGCCTGGGCGTTCGATGCGGTGAAGGGCGGGTCGCCCGCCAGCAGCTCGTACGTCACGCACGCCAGCGAGTACACGTCGCTGCGGGCATCGAGGTCGCGCTCGCCAGCCACCTGCTCGGGACTCATGTAGGCCGGCGTGCCGATCGACAGCCCCGTCTCCGTCAGGCGTTCCCCTCCAGCGGACTTGACCGCCACGGCAATCCCGAAGTCCGCGACGATGGCCACGTTGTCTTGCAAGAGGATGTTCTCGGGTTTGATGTCGCGATGCACGATCCCGCGCTTGTGGGCGAACTCCAGTGCGCCCGCGACCGTCTTCGCAATCGTGATGGCCTCGTCGATGGAGAGCTGCTTCTCGCGCTCCAGTCGCTCCCGCAGGGACTGGCCTTCCACGTACGGCATGACGTAGTAGAGATGCGAGTCGGCGTTCCCCGAGTCGTACAGCTGGAGGATGTGCGGGTGCTGGAGCGTCGCGGTCACCGCGATCTCGCGCAGGAACCGCTCGCCGCCGAGGACCGCCGACAGCTCCGGCTTGAGGACCTTGAGCGCCACCTTGCGCCGATGCTTGAGATCCTCGGCCAGGTACACCGTGGCCATGCCCCCCTGCCCCAGCTCCCGATCGATCCGGTAGCGATCCCCAAGGGCCTCCGCCAGCCGAGCAACGGACTCAGCCATCCCAAGCCCCGTCCGCCGGTCCGCCGGTCCGCCGGTCCGCCGGCTCCCTCACTTCGCCGCCATCCGGTGCGTCATCTCCTCGACCCAATTGAGCACCACCACGAGCGCCGCGGTGCTCCCCTCGTGCGGCGTGAACACGACGA
>CAYWNR010000576.1:0-2506 GCA_964459705.1 uncultured Gemmatimonadaceae bacterium
GTGCTCCGTCCGTGCGACGATCTCGTCCTGGAGCGCCTGTCCCAGGTCGCAGAAGTAGTCGCTGTAGCCGGCGACACGGACGATCAGATCGCGGTGCTGATCCGGATGGGCCTGTGCGGCGCGCAACGTGTCCGCATCCACGACGTTGAACTGGATGTGATGCCCATCGAGTCGGAAATACGTGCGCACCAGATGGGTGAGCGTGTTGAGCCCCGCCTCGCCGCCCAGCAACCTGGGCGTGAGCTTCTGGTTGAGCAGCGTGCCGCCGGTGCGAAGATGGTCCATCTTGGCCACGGAGCGGAGCACGGCCGTGGGGCCGTGCCGGTCCGCGCCCTGCACCGGGGACACTCCTTCCGAGAGGGGCATTCCCGAGCGCCGGCCGTCGGGCGTCGCGCCGGTCACCGACCCGAAGTAGACGTGCACGGTGGTGGGAAGCAGGTTGATGCGGTACGTCCCCCCCTTCGTGTTCGGCCGACCGTCGATCGCCTCGAAGTACGCCTCGAACACGCTGCGCATGATCTGGTCGGCGCGATCGTCGTCATTCCCGTACTTGGGCGTCCGGTTCCAGAGGAGCTGCCAGAGGCGCTGGTGTCCGGAGAAATCCGCGCGGAGCGCGTCGAGCAGCTCGCGCATGGTCACGGCGCGGCGTTCGAACACCTGGTGCCGTAACGCGCTCAGCGTGTCCGTGATCGTGCCGAGTCCCACGCCCTGGATGTAGGAGGAGTTGTACCGTGCGCCGCCGTCGTTGTAGTCACGACCCCGCGCAATGCAATCGTCCGTCACCACCGACAGGAACGGTGCCGGCATGTACGTCCCGTACAGGCGCTCGATCACGTTGTTGCCGCGGATCTTCACGTCCACGAAATGCCGCAGTTGGCGGCGGAACGCGTCGAAGAGATCGTCGAACGTCCCGAAGGTCGTGGGATCGCCCGTCGTCGGTCCCAGCTGGTGTCCGGTCCGCGGGTCCACCCCGTCATGCAGCGTAATTTCCAGCACCTTCGGGAGGTTGAAGTAGCCGGTGAGGATGTAGGCTTCCTTGCCAAAGGCGCCGACCTCGACGCACCCGCTCGATCCGCCGGCGCGGGCATCCGCCACGGACTTGCCCTGCCGCACGAGCTCCTGGACGATCGCGTCGGCGTTGAACACCGATGGTTGGCCGAATCCGGTTCGGATGATCCGGCCGGCCCGCTTCACGAACCGATCCGGGCTCTTCTTGCTCACCTGAATGGAAGCGCTTGGCTGGATCAGACGCATCGCTTCGACCACGTCGAGAATGAGATACGTGACGTCGTTGACGGCATCGGTGCCGTCCGCGTAGACGCCGCCCAGGTTGATCTGGGCGAAGTCAGTGTACGTGCCGCTCTCCTCCGCCGTCACCCCGACTTTGGGCGGCGCCGGCTGGTTGTTGAACTTGATCCAGAGACACTGGAGCAGCTCTTCCGCCCGCTCGCGTGTGAGCGTCCCCTGCTCGATGCCTGCTCGGTAGAAGGGGTACAGGTGCTGGTCCAGGTGACCCGGCGAGAACGCATCCCACGTGTTCAGCTCCATGGTGACGCCGAGGTGAACGAACCAGTAGGCCTGGAGCGCTTCCCAGAAGTCGCGCGGCGCGTGCGCGGGGACGCGCGTGCACACGTCCGCGATGCGCTCCAGCTCCCGTCGCCGGTCCGGGTCGGACTCGCGCTCGGCCCGCGCCCGCGCCTGGTCGGCGTGGCGAGCCGCGAACGTGATGACCGCTTCCGCCGTCACCTTCATGGCGCGGAGTTGCTGCTGCCGGGCGTACGCCGCGGGATCGGTGAAGAAATCGAGTAACCGAAGCTGCTCGTCGATGTCGGCCTGGAAGGCTCGGAGTCCACGCCGGTAGATCTTGTCGTCGAGCACGGTGTGGCCCGGTGCGCGTTGCTCCATGAACTCGGTGAAGAGCCCGGCCTCGTACGCCGCTCGCCACTCATCGGTCATCTCGGCGAAGATCCGGTCCCGCATCGATCGCCCGCGCCAGAACGGTATCACCGTGTCCGCGTAGGTCCGACGCGCGGCGGGGGTCACCGCGAACGGGATCTTCTCGCGCGAGTTCAGGATGTCGAGGTCGTCCACACTGTGGCAGCACAGCTCGGGGTAGGTGGGCGTGGCCTTGGGAGCGGGACCTTTCTCTCCCACGATCAGCTCGCCGTCGCCGAGGTAGATGGTGCGGTGCGTGACGAGATACTCCAGCCATCGCGCCCGCTGCATCGGCGCGGACAGCTCGCCTCCTGCTCCCGTTCGAGAGAACTCTGTGATCAGCTCGGCGCGCTCGGTCGAAATGGTGGGCGTGGCGCTCAGGCTCTCGACTCGGAGTCGGGCCACGCGGTTGGTCATTGTCATACCGTCACCCCGCTTGCTCGGCCGCCACGCCCGCCGCGCGTACCATGTCCAGCACCGCGGCCACGCGGGCGGCGGAAGGCGTTGCGGTGTCGGGCAGATCGTAGGCGCGGCCCAGTCGGCCGTACTTGTCGCTTCCCAACCGGTGGAA
>CAYWNR010000577.1:0-2492 GCA_964459705.1 uncultured Gemmatimonadaceae bacterium
GCCCGCCGGCTCCAGCGGCCGGCACCGCAGGCATGGGCGGTACCCCGCGAACAGCGCGTCGCGGGCGGTCGGGAAGAATTCCACGTTCTCCCGCCTCGGCGTTTTGGCCGGACACGAGGGCCGGCAGAAGATGCCCGTGCTGGTGACCGCGGTGAGGAAAATCCCGTCGAATTCGGGGTCGCGCCGCGCCACGGCCGCGTACATCTCGTCGGGCGGTGGCAGCATGGTCAGTTGCGTCTGCATGGGATGACGGTAATCGGGACGGCGGTTGGACGCCACCGGAAAAGGAGCGGTGAATTCGAGCAGTGCGGGCAGCGTTGTTCTGGTCCGCCGACCCTAGGGAATGTCGAAGGTAGATTGCGGATTGCAGAAGGTAGATTGGGTAATCACTCTGCACTCTGCAATTTGCCTTCCCCCCGGGAGGAGTTGTGAGACGTTCGATCTTGCTGGTCCCTGCCGCGGTGCTCCTCGCGGCCGGGCCGCTCGGAACCTGCGGCCCGCCGGCCGGTTCGCTGACCCCCACACACGCCGCGGCCATCCGCGACAGCGTGCAAGCCACGCTCGACGCGTTCCGCCGATACTCGGCCGCCGGCCAGTGGGATTCCCTCGCGACTCTCTACGCCGACGACGCCAACTTCCGCTGGCTGGAGCAAGGGGTCGTCCAGTACCGCTCGCCGGCGATGATCCGGCAGGCCTTCGGGCGCGTCGCACCGGGCACGCGCATCGTCACCACGTACCGCGACACGAAGATCCTGGCGCTGGCACCGGGTGTCGGCGCGGTCTCGACCGCCTTCTATACCAAGTTCGTCGAGGGCGGCAAGACCGCCGCCCAATTCGGGGGCGTGCTCGACATGACGCTGGTGCACCGCGAGCCGGGCTGGCGGATCCTGCTCGGGCATAGTTCGTCGCGGGCGCGTTGAGGGGGAAGGGGGTGGGGGGACGGTGATAGGCTAGACGCCGAGACGCCTAGCCCACGTCCTCAATCCCACCTCCGACCACCTTTCACCCGATCAACCAATGTCGTGCGCCTTGCGGAGCGCCTCGATATGGCTCTTGATCGCCGCCACTGAGCGAGCCAGGTCGGGATCGGAGTCCCGCCACAGATCCACGAATTGCTGGTAGGCCGCGATGGCTTTCGCGAACTCGCCCTGGGCTTCGTAGAGCTGGCCCAGCTCGACGTGCGAGAAGATCCACGGCTCCTGTCCCTCCCAGCCGTACTCGACGTGCTCGGTGATCTTCTCGTATTGCTGAATGGCGCGGGCCGGGTCCCCGGCCCGCGCGTAGGCCCGAGCGAGTGGCTCCGCGGAATACGCGGTCGAGGCGCGACTGTTGGCCAGCTCGAGCAGCTCGATGGCGCGCGGCGTGTCGCCGCGGGCCAGGGCGACCTCGCCCCGCAGCAGCGCTGAGGTCGCCTGATCGTCCGGGGTCGGATTGGCGCCGACCGCGCGCTCGACCGCGGCAACGATGGAGTCCGCCGCTCGAAGGTCGCCCGACTGCGCGTACATCTTGCCGAGTGCCGTGAGGAGGAACGGCGGGACGTAGAGTCCACGCGCGCGCACGCGCTCGGCGGCGGCCAGCTCGGTGCGGAACCCCGCGGTGTCACCCTTCGTGCCCAACGCCGCGGCCAGGTAGAGCAGGTTGCGGTACTCGGTCAGGCCCGCATTCCCCGCCGCGCGACTCATCGTCAGGGCGTCGTGGAGCTGGTCGATGGCGGCGTCATACCGGCCCTGGAACATGCGAAGCAGGGCGAGCGAGCGACGCCCGGCGAATTGCTGGGACCGGTCCGCCGTGAAGTCGATCGCCCGTTGGAACGTCGCCTCGGCCTCCGCCAGCTGGCCGGCCTCGACCAGCGCGCTGCCGTACTCGTGATTGATGAAGCCGCGCGTCATCTCCCCGGAATCCAGCGCGAACGCCTGTTGGTACAGCGGAATCGCCTCTTCCGGGCGGTTCGTGGAGTTGTAGCAGGTGGCCATCTGGACGTACGCGGCCGTCATCGTGGAATCGAGTGCCAACGCGTGCCGCAGCGCGGGAATCGCGTCGTCGCATCGCTGTTCGCGCATGTAGTCGGTGCCGAGGTTGAACCAGGCATCCCGATCATCGGGGTACTTGCGCACGTAGATCTCGAGAATGTCGATGGCCTCCTGGCGCCGGCCGCGAGTGCCGGCGATGAGCGCGCGGAGCCATAACCGCTCCCGCTCCGTGAGCCGGTCCATTTGCGCTTCGGCCGCCGCGAAATGCGCTTCCGCCGCCGGACGGTTGTTGCTCCAGGTGTCCGCCAGTCCAAGCGAGGCATGCGCCCACGCAAAGGTCGAGTCGTAGCCAAGGGCCTGATTCCAGAGCTGGCGAGCCTGGTCGAGCTTGCCGGCGCTCCACGCGCGGCTCCCTTCGGTAAATGCCTTGAGCGCGTCGAGCGAGCTGGTCGTGGCGCCCGCGAACCACCCGCCGTTCTGGATCAGATCGAACCGGGTCTCGCCCAGGTCGCGCCGGACGTC
>CAYWNR010000578.1:0-2489 GCA_964459705.1 uncultured Gemmatimonadaceae bacterium
CCCTGGCGGACCGCGGCAAGCGGACGGGGCTCGCCACCTTGTGCCTCGGAGGCGGCAACGCCGTCGCCTTGAGCGTGGAGCGGGTATGACCGAATCGGCCCGGACCGTCGTTCGACAGTGGACAGCTACCCAGACGCTGCGGCGGACCGCGGCGATCGTGGCTGGGGCACTCCTGGTCGCGCTGGGGGCGCAGATCAGCGTTCCCCTGCCCGCCACGCCGGTGCCGCTGACGTTTCAGGTGCCGGCGGCGCTGATCGTTGGCGGTCTGCTCGGGAGCCGGCTCGGGGCCGCGAGCCTCGTGTTCTATCTCCTGCTGGGGGTGCTCGGTCTGCCGGTGTTTGCGCCGATCGGGTTGCCCGGCGTGGCTCGTCTCATCGGGCCGACGGGAGGGTACCTCCTGGCGCTGCCGTTGGCCGCGGCCGTGATGGGTCTGGCCGCTCGTGAACCCCGAGCGATCTGGCGGTTGGCCGCCGGGCTCGTCGCGGGCCTCACGGTCATCTACGCCGGGGGCATCGCGCAGCTCGCGATCCTTGGCGGGAATCTTGCGACCGCGTGGCAACTCGGGTCGTTGCCGTTCATCCTGGGGGATGCGGCCAAGCTCGTGCTCGCCGGGTTGGTCGTGGGGCGCTTCCGAGCCCCGCTGCATCGCGCGCTCCGCTGAGGGCGCGCGATTTGTTTCGGGCCCGAGCGATCGCGCTCGGCCGGGCGGTGCTCGCGGTTGCCGCCTTCTACGCGCTGTTCTTTGCGCTCGGCGTCGCGGTCGAGCGCGCGCAAGATCTGGTGGTCGGACCGCGGTCCTGGTGGCGGCTCGCCGGACGCGGATTGCTGGGGCTCGCCGTCCCGTCGGTGGTCGCGGTGGGTGCGGTGTACGCGGGCCTCGCGGCGTTTGCCGACCGTCGCCCAAGCACGTGGGGGTGGCCGGCGCCGCGCGTCGCGCTCCGCGGCGTTGTGCGGGGCGTCGTGTGGGGAGCGGGGCTGGCGATGGTTGCGGTCGTCCTCTGCATCGCGGGCGGCGCCGAATTGCTGGTTCGCCCGGCGCCGGAGGAACGCTTCGCGGTCGTCGCGGTGCCGCTGGCGGTGGGGTTGGCGGTGGCGGCTTTGCTCGAGGAGTTGTTGTTCCGGGGGTTCCCGCTCGCGCGCATGCGTGAGGCGGCGGGGCAAATCGCGGCGAGCATAGCGTTGGCCCTGCTGTTCATGGGGGCGCACCTGCGGAACCCGTCGGTATCGCCGGTAGGCCTGGTGAACATCGCGCTCGCCGCCTTGCTTCTGAGCGCGGCCTTCTTCACTCGGGGAGGGCTCGCCACCGCCTTCGGGCTCCACTTCGGGTGGAATGCCGGGTTGGTGTTCGGCGCGGATGCGCCGGTGAGTGGATTGCGGTTCGGATTGCCCGCGCTCGAGTTCGTTCCCGGACCGCGGACGTGGTGGACGGGTGGGGGCTTCGGTCCTGAGGGCGGATTGGCGGCGACATTCGTGCTCGCCGGCGCTCTCTGGTGGTGGGTTCGCGTGGTTCGGATGACGGAGGTGGTGGGATGAAACAGGTGGCGGTGGTGGGGGCGGGGACCATGGGGAACGGGATCGCGCACGTGTTTGCGCAACATGGGACGTCCGTCGCCTTGATCGACGTCGATCAGGGCCAACTCGAAAAGGCGATGAAGACGATCCGCGGGAACATGGATCGCCAGATCAAGAAACAAGCGCTGACGGAGGCGGACCGGGACGCGGCCCTGTCCCGCATCGCGTCGCATACGTCCCTGGACGCCGCCGCGAACGCCGAGCTGGTGGTGGAGGCGGCGAGCGAGCAACCGGACGTCAAGTTCGCGATCTTCCGGGATCTCGACGGCATCGTCGGGCCGGAGACCATTCTCGCTTCCAACACGTCGTCCATCTCGATCACCCATCTCGCGGCCCAGGTCGGGCACCCGGAGCGCGTGATCGGGATGCACTTCATGAATCCGGTCCCGATGATGCAGTTGGTCGAGGTGATTCGCGGGCTGGCGACGTCGGACGAGACGACCGAGACGGTGATGGACACGGCACGGGCCCTCGGGAAGACCCCGGTGGAGGCCAACGACTATCCGGGCTTCGTCTCCAACCGGGTGCTCCTGCCGATGATCAACGAGGCCGTCTTCTGCGTGATGGAAGGCGTGGCCGAGCCCGAGGCGGTGGATACCGTCATGAAGCTTGGCATGAACCATCCCATGGGCCCGCTGGCACTGGCGGATCTCATCGGGCTGGATGTGTGTCTGGCGATTCTGGAGGTGATGCACCGCGGCTTGGGCGACGACAAGTACCGTCCGTGCCCACTGCTGCGTAAGATGGTCGCTGCCGGCCGGTTGGGCCGAAAGAGCGGCCGCGGCTTTTACGACTACAACAAGTGAGCGAACCGTGGGCATGAAGCGAAAGGTTCCGGGGAAGTCGGCTGGGGGGCGGAAGTCCGCGGCAACGGCACCCAAGGCGCGTCGCTCGGTCGCGCCCGCCAGCAACAAGCA
>CAYWNR010000579.1:0-2482 GCA_964459705.1 uncultured Gemmatimonadaceae bacterium
CCGCGGCAACGGCACCCAAGGCGCGTCGCTCGGTCGCGCCCGCCAGCAACAAGCACTCGACCGACGTGTTCGAGCAAATGGCGGTGCACCGCCACGAGCAGGTGAGCTATTGGTACGACCCGGCGTCGGGCTACCGGGGCATCATCGCGATTCACAACACGGCCCTTGGGCCGGCGCTTGGTGGGACGCGGTTCTGGCACTATGTGAGCGACGCCGAGGCGCTGTATGACGTGCTGCGGCTGGCGCGCGGGATGACTTACAAGGCGGCGGTCGCCGGCCTCAACCTGGGCGGCGGCAAGTCCGTGATCATCGGTGACCCGTCGATTGACAAGGGGGTGCGTGAACGCGTGTTCCGCGAGCACGGTCGGCACGTGGAGTCCCTTGGCGGGCGGTACATCACAGCCGAGGACGTCAACACGAGCCCCCGCGACATGGAGTGGATCTCCGAGGAGACCAAACGCGTCGTTGGCCTCGCGGGCCGGTCGGGCGATCCCTCGCCGGTCACCGCCTGGGGCACGTTCCGCGCGGCGCAGGCCTGCGCGCGGTTTCTCTGGAACGATGACGCCGTCGGCGGCAAAACGGTGGCCGTCCAGGGCGTGGGGCACGTGGGGTACTACCTCTGCAAGCTATTCCACGAGCACGGCGCGCGACTCGTCGTGAGTGACATGTCCAAGGAGAAGGTGCAACGCGTGGTCTCCGAATTCGGCGCCCGGCCGGTGGAGCCCGACGCGATCTACGGGGTGGAGGCGGACATCTTCGCGCCGTGCGCGCTCGGCGCCGTCATCAACGACGATACCATCCGCGCGTTGCGGGTGGCCGTCGTGTGCGGCGCGGCGAACAACCAGCTCGCCGCGGAGAAACACGGCGACGAGTTGGAGCGGCGGGGTATCGTCTATGGTCCCGACTACGTCACGAACGCCGGCGGCTTGATCAACGTCAACGCGGAAATTGAGGGGTGGTCGCTCGAGCAGAGTCACACGAAGGCGGGCGAGATCTATGATACGGTCCTGCGCGTGCTCGAAATCGCGCGGGACGAGGGCATCCCTTCTTACCGGGCGGCCGATCGGCTGGCCGAGGAGCGGGTGGCGAAGGCCGAAAAGGCCCGCGGCCTCCCGCATCGGATCTGAGGAGATCAAGGACATGCGCCGGTTGCCGCTCGAAGACGTGGATCCGCAGATCTACGCGCTGATCCGGCGCGAAGTGCAGCGCCAGGAGGAAGGCTTGGAGCTGATCGCGAGCGAGAATTTTGCCTCGCGGGCAGTGCTTGAGGCGATGGGCTCCGAGCTGACGAACAAGTATGCGGAGGGATACCCAGGCCGGCGGTACTACGGAGGCTGCGAGGTGGTGGACGAGGTCGAGCGGCTCGCCATCGCCCGCGCCTGCGAGCTGTTCAAGAGCGACCACGCCAACGTCCAGCCGCACGCCGGGGCCCAGGCCAACCTCGCCGCGTATTTCGCCGTGGTGAAGCCGGGCGATCCCATTCTCGGCATGGAGCTGTCCCACGGCGGCCACCTGACGCATGGCTCGCCGGTGAACGTGAGCGGTCAGCTGTTTCGGGCCGCGCAGTATGGGGTGGACGAGCGGACCGGGCTCATCGACCTGGACCGTGTGCGTGAACAGGCGTTGGCGGTGCGTCCGAAGCTGATCATCGCCGGGGCGAGCGCCTATCCCCGGATCATCGACTTCCCCGGGTTCGCCGCCATCGCGCGCGAGGTCGAGGCCGTCTTGCTGGTGGACATGGCCCACTACGCCGGGCTGATCGCGGGCGGCGTGTATCCCTCTCCGGTCCCCCACGCCGATATCGTCACCAGCACGACGCACAAGACACTGCGCGGCCCGCGTGGCGGGTTCATTCTCTGTACGGAGGCCTGGGCCAAGCCGGTGGACAAACAGGTCTTCCCCGGTATGCAGGGCGGTCCGCTCGAGCACGTCATCGCCGCGAAGGCGGTCGCGTTCGGCGAAGCCCTCCGGCCCGAGTTCCGCGGGTACGCGGCGCAGATCGTCCGCAACGCGCAGGCCCTTGGAGAGGATCTGGCCGAGCGGGGGTACACACTGGTATCCGGCGGGACGGACTGCCACATGCTCCTGGTGGATCTCCGTTCGAAGGAGCGCACGGGGAAGGCGGCGCAGGCGGTGCTCGACGGCGTCGGCATCCATGTGAACAAGAACACGGTCCCGGGCGACCCGGAATCGCCCTTTGTGACCAGCGGGATCCGGATCGGTACGGCGGCGCTGACGACGCGTGGCATGCGCGAAGCGGAGATGCGGCGCGTGGGTGAACTGATCGACTCGGCGCTGACTGCGAAGGACGAGAAGACCCTGGACGCCGTGCACCGTCGCGTCCGCGAGCTGGCGTCGTCGTTCCCCCTCGCGGGGGTCCCGGTCGGTACGACGGACTGACCGGGCTCTTGCCCGCTCGCTTGGGCGTTGGCACCTTAGGGACATGCACGAACTGCAACTGGCGGACGACTTGCTCGAACGG
>CAYWNR010000580.1:0-2477 GCA_964459705.1 uncultured Gemmatimonadaceae bacterium
CTCTTCCCTCTTCGCGGCCCTCGTTGTTGCGGTTCCTCTCGCCGCGCAGGAAAAGCCCCCCGACCGTCCCAAGCTCCCCGCGGGCCTCGATACGCTCGATTCGCGGGCGTACTACCAGTGGGGGAACCGGCCGGAGGTAGACTGGAAGAAGACGCACGCCGCGTACTACTGGGCGTACCGGCTCGAGCCAGACGATTACGCCTATCTACGAGCGACGGCGGTAGCGCTCCTTGGCCGTCAGTCGCCCGCATGGCGCGCGAACTACCGGAACCACACCGCGTACGTGGCCAAGTCGAAGCAGGCCAAGCGCATCGACTCGGTCTACGCGGAGGTGTACATCCGCAATCCGTTCCCGAGCTATAGCACCACATGCTATTTGACTGAGGGGCTCGAGCGGCAACGCGACAGGTTGCTGGTGGCGGTCATTCAGTACGACAACGGATGCTACGCCCGGGCGATCGAGGCGTACGGAGAAGCACTCGCCAAGGACTCGTCGCTCCTGTGGGTGCACATGGACCTGGCGAATGCCAACTATTTCTTGCGACGGTACGACGGCGCGGTGGCCGAGTTGCAGGTCGTGCTCGACTCTTTGCGGGCGCGCGACGCCGAGTACCTGTTCCGGTTCTACGAGTCCAAGGCGCTGTTCGAGTACATGGTGGGCATCGTGTACCTCCGCGCGCGGCGGCTGAAGGATGCCAGAGAGGCGTTCGGCCGCGCGCTCACCGAGGATCTGTCGTTCTACATGGCGCACGCTCGGCTGGCGGACATCGCGACGGATGAGCGAAAGCCTGAGACGGCCGCCACGGAGTACGGTCTCGCCGTCGACCTCAAGCCGGAGAACGGCGTGATGCGCTACGACTATGGCGAGGCGCTGGTGCGGCTGAACCGATTCGATGACGCGGAGCCGCAACTCAGCGAGGCGATCCGACTCGAGCCCTATTGGGCGGCGCCGTACTTCCAGCTAGGGCTCGCCCTGGAAGGACAGGAGAAGTTCGCGGAGGCCAGCGCGGCGTTCAAGGACTTCGTCGCTCGGTGTCCCAAGCGGCTCCACCGTGAAGCGGACGAGGCTCGGACGCACATCAAGGATGTCCAACAGAAGGTGGCCGCCGGCGGTACGAGCCACCCGTAGCTCCGCTGACGAGGACCGGATCCCATGTGCCAATTCCATACGAACCGTCCATCGTGCGGCCGGCTTGTCGCGCTGGGCGTGATCATCGGCGCGTGTTTTCGAGCGACGCCGGCGGTGGCCCAGCGTACCGCGTACGAAGAGTTGCAAGCCTTCACGGGCGCCCTGAATCACATTCGCACCAACTATGTGGACTCGGTGGGCTACAGCGAGCTGGTGCAGGCGGCCATCCGAGGCATGCTGAAGGCACTCGATCCGCATTCCACCTACTACCGCCATCTGGACTGGGAGGAGTACGGGAAGCTCCAGCGTGGGGAGCTGGCAACGACGGGCGTCGTCGTCGAGACGGCGGACGGGATTCCCACGGTCCTCACCGTCTACCCGGGAAGTCCCGCCGCCAAGCAGGGCGTGCAGGCGGGTGACCGCATCGTTCGCGTCAACGATACCACGGTGGCGGGGTTGGACCTTGGCGAAGTGCGACTGCGCCTCGTCGGGCCGAAGGGGTCACGCGTGCGGGTGACCTTGGAGCGCGGCCCGCGGCTCGATCCCGAGGAATTGACCGTGCGACTGAAGCGCGACGAGTTCAAGGTCCGCTCCGTGTCGCGCACCCAATCGGTGGACAGCATCACCGGCTACGTGCGGCTGGATGAGTTCGCCGAGGAGACCGCCAAGGAGATGCGCGACGCGATCCGAGATCTGGTCAAGCACGGAGCGCATCAGGTGATCCTAGACCTGCGGGGCAACCCGGGGGGATTGGTGCTCTCGTCGGTGGACGTGGCCGCCGAGTTCTTCCCCAAGGGCACGCTCATCCTCAAGACGGAGGGGCGGAAGGCGAGCGTGAACGAGGAGCACGTTACCAAGGACAACGGGGACTTTCGTGAGCTTCCGTTGATCGTGCTGATCGATGGGTGGAGCGCCAGCGCCGCCGAGGCGCTGGCGGGCTCCCTCCAGGACCACGATCGCGCGCTCCTGATTGGGCGCCGCACGTTCGGGAAGGCGTTAATGCAGTCCGCGTTCGTGCTGCCCTCCGGTGACGTGATCATGATGACCATGGGCCGGATTCTCACGCCGAGCGGGCGGTTCATCCAGCGCGAATACAAGAACGTTCGGGTAGAAGCGTACCTGGCGAGCCACGGCAAGGTCGGTGACGAGCAGGACACCACGGTGTTCCACACGGATGCGGGGCGACCGGTGCGCGGCGGCGGCGGGATTCGGCCGGATGTGGAGCTGCCGGTGCCCCCGCGGGTGCCCGCGTGGTTCACCGCGGCCGCGGACAGCGGGTTCGATGAGGTCGTGGCGGACAGCGTGGCCTTCACGCTGCCGGAGACCGCGGGGGCCGAGCACGCGTGGG
>CAYWNR010000581.1:0-2476 GCA_964459705.1 uncultured Gemmatimonadaceae bacterium
GTCAACGCGCCGCCGACGATTCGCGCGAGGTCGCCGACCGGTCCCCGCAGCGCCACGAGTCCGAGCACGAGCATCCAGGAAAGGCCGGCCGCCACCGCGGCGGTCCAGGCGGAGTACTGCCCATATCGCGCCACGCCCCACGCGGCACCGATGATGGGCACCGCCCACCACCCCAACCACCAGGTTCCCACGGCCATGGCGACCGCGAGCAGCAGGATGATCCCCAGTTGGCGAATCACCGGTCCGCTCCGACGATCACCACGGTACCGGACCGATGCGCCGCCGGCAGGGCGTCGGGCGACGCGGGGAACGGGAGCGAGTCCAACCGGCCATCCGCCCACCGCTGGATCCGGTCGGCATACCACCGGCTCATGGGATTGCCGGATTGCCCGCCCGGATAGACTCCCCACGCCCGGACCTCGGCGCCGAGATCGACCACCATCCGCCAGCTCGATCCATGCGTCCCGAACCCACTCGAAGGATTCAGCAGTCCCGGCCCACCCTGCACCGGGATGTCGAGCCGCGACAGGCTCGGCACGCGCAACGGATGCCAGATGTTCTGATGACGCAGCAGCTCCCAGCGCCATCCGCCGGCGGCGGGGTCGCCATAGCGCGACCGCGTGCGGGCGAACGCCGAATCGAGCGCGGCCGCGAGCACATCGTCGCGCGTCTCGACCACATTCGGACTGGCGCGCTCATCCCACCATCGGCTCTCCGGATCCGACAGCAGCGCCGCGGTGAGATCCTCACCCGGGAACGCCGCGCGGGCGCCGGTGCTGTCGGCAAGCTCGTCCCACAACAACTCTTCGAGCGCATCCATCGCGCGCTCGAACAGGATCGCTCGTTCGTTGGTCTTCGTGTAGCGGCGGTCCCAGTCGGCCAGCAGGTCCGCGGCGGCCGTCGCGTTCGGGCTCGCGCGACCCGCCTGGCGCTCGCGCGCCACCGCCGCGAGGAACGCGGGCACGAACCAGTCGGCGCGGGCGCTGCCCGGATCGGTTTGGAACTCCCGCATGTCGTCCTCGGTCACCGTGGAATCCGAGCGCAGCAGCGTGTTGATGCGCATCGCGCGCCACGGCGCGGGCCAGGCCGACCCGAGGTACGTCGGGTCCATGGCGGGATCGATGGGCTCCTGATTCGCCGACGCGAGGTATCCCTGGGCCGGGTTCTTCACGTACGGCTGTCGCGCGGCCGGGAGATACCCCAGCCAATCGCTGGCACTCGTCGTACCGTCCCAGATCGTGAGGCCCGTGCCACCGGTCGGTCGAATCGGGTAGTCCCCCGCCGCGAGCACCGCGATGTTTCCCTCCCGGTCGGCCACGACGCCGTTCTGGATGGGCGCGCGGAACGCGCGCATGGCGGCCACCCATTCGTCCACCGTGTGCGCCGCCCCAATCCCCAGCAGGGCGCCGAGCGCTTCGTCGCCCGCATCGAGCACGGTCCAGTGCATCGACAGCGTGCGGCCAAGCGCCCGCCGCACCGGCCCGCGATGCGTGAAGGCGATCGTGTCGGTGGCGATCACGCGTCCACTTCGGTCGCGATACTCCTCCTCGCGACGCTCCAGCGGATGCCACGTGCCGTCCAGCAAGTAGCTGGCGGGGTGCACGGAGTCGTCCACGGTCTCGGCGTAGAAGTCGAGCACGTCGGCGCCGGTGTTGGTGAAGCTCCACGCCACGTCCCGATTGAACCCGATAGCCACGGCCGGCGCGCCGGGGAACGTGACGCCGTACACGTCCAGCACCCCCGGAACCACGAGGTGGGCTTCGAACCAGACGGACGGCAGCGAGAGGTCGAGATGTGGATCGCCCGCCAACAGCGGGTGCCCGCTGGCGGTCCGCGTACCGCTCACGACCCAGTTGTTGCTCGCTTCCCGGGTGGATCGCTCGTCGTCCGCCGCGGCGGCGCTCGCGCCGACACTTGGCAGCGGCGGCACCGCGGGATCCAGCACGGGTGTCCGGCGGCGGCTCGGGATGATCGGCTCCTGGATCGGACTGTTCAGCGGCACCAGCCCTGAGGCCGTCGGCAGTCCGAAGCGCTCAGCCAACCGGGCCAGCCGCAGCTCGGGCGTGCCGTAGGAGAGGGTGTATCCCATACGCTTGAGGAACAGCACCGAATTCAGGATGTCCCAGTGGGCGGGCCGCGCATTCAGCAGGTGGTATTCGAGCGGCAGGTCGCGTTGCCCCAGCTCATCGATACGCGCGTTCACGCCTTGGGCGTACGCGAGCAACATCCGGCCGGTCAGGGATGACGAATCCAGCGCCGCGACGTTCCGTTCGGCCGACCATTCCAGGCCGAGCGCGCGTTGTTGCCGATCGTAGGCGAGCGCCTGGGACCCGAGCCATTCGCTCAGCGTGCCGTTCGTGGCGCGCGTCTGTAGTTCCATCTGGAACAGCCGGAACCACGCGTGCAGGTAGCCGAGGGCGCGCGCGGCATCTTCTTCCGTGCGCGCGAAGATATGCGGGACGCCGCGGTCGTCGAA
>CAYWNR010000582.1:0-2474 GCA_964459705.1 uncultured Gemmatimonadaceae bacterium
TCGATACGGAGCACACGGCCGCCCGACACGACGCGCGGACGTGGACCGCCCGGCTCGTGTCGGAAGAGCAACTCACGCATATCCTGATCGTGAGCGACAGTCCCGACCAGATACTCGACGTCAACCACCGGCTCGAGAACCGGCTGCGCCTCCTGAACGCCACGTTTTCGCTGACGATCCCCATGCCGCTCGACGACGGCGAGTCGTCGTCGCCGGAGCGCGGTGCGGCCGATCCGGAACCCGATGGGCCGGCGGCATGGTCGCCCGCAGGTGGTTCCCCCGACCCCAGTTGACGGAGGCGGGCTCAAGCCGCAGGGTACCGCTGGGCTACTACCGGTGCCTCGGCCATCACGTGGTGGCGGGTCGGGGCGAGGTGCGGTACGGCCCTCCTCGCACGACCGTCCCGCGTGCAAGAAGAGCGAGCCCGAACCGGCTCGCTCTTCTCGCATGGTGGCGCACCGTCAGTCGGTCGACAACCCCGAGAACGTCAGCCGATACGCGCGTGCCTCCGCGTCGTACACGGCCTGGAAGCGGAGGGGTGGCGTTTCTCAAGATGCTGCACTTCCAGGACGAGGCTACGCCGCGTGGTCTCGCAGGTATCGCAGGCTTCCTGGCAGATCGCGGATGAGGCGCAGCAGCACGTCCATCGCCGCCGTCTGCACGATCCGCCCGGCTTCCCAGCGCGAGATCGTGTTACCCCCCAGGCGGAGGAGACGAGCCAGCTCGGCTTGAGTCAGACCGAGCCGGCTGCGGATCCCGCGGATCTCGTCGGCCGAGAGCAGCCCGTGCTTCGCGCGATAGCGCTCGGTGGCCCGCCGCTGCAGCGCTCTCGCTTCGGCCAGGCTCAGCACCGCCTCCCCGCACTTCGGACACCGAAGGTGAGGGAAGCCCGGCACGGAGATCCGTTCCCCGTTGATCACCAGGAACGCGCCGGTTGCCTGCCGGCGCATCGTGGTGCCGCACGTCGGACAGGCGTCGTCCGGAAGAGGCCGGCGGCGCCGTGGCTTCCTAGTCTCGATCCCGCTCATCGCCCGTTGCCTGCCGGTGGAACGAGACCACGACGCAGTGCGCGCGTACCACGAGCTTTACGTAGAGTATCCGTTCCCCCATCCTCGGTTTGAACACGCACAGCCACTCGCCCGTCTCCGCCGACGCGAAGCGCTCGGCCGAGTCACCGGAGGCGACGCCTTGCAGCACCTCCACGGCGTCGTTCACGTCCAGGCCCAGGTCGGCCAGTTCCTGCAGCGTGAAGCGGATGTTCCCGTCCGCCGCGAGGCGGCGAAGGCGCGCCACCACGCGTGGCACCCATCGTGGCATGTGCTTCGGATCCCCTCACCATATGGTGATTGTATGCATATGGTGAACTCGCCGCAAGCCGCCGGCGGTCTCCATATGTGCGCGAGCTGGCGGCGGGATCGCCCCTCGCTGGCAACCCGAAGGCAAGGATGCGTGACCCAACAAGCGCTGCCGCGCCACGAAGGCACCCTACCCCGGCATCATGGCGGACTCGTTATCGTTTCAACGCAGCCGCCCGCATTCCGTGGCGCGTCGTTGTCTGTCGTCGTTGAAGCCGCACAATCACCCGCGTCCCGCCCCTGCCTGGCGCCCGAGTGACCAGCCTCGCGGCCAAGCACCAGATAGTGATCGGGATCAGCAGGCTCGCCCGCGTGTTCGGATGCGCTCAGGCAGTTCTGCCCGAGATCTACTGCCGAACGACAACGGGCCGAGCGGTGCATTGCTCGACCCGTTGGTGGCGTGGCTCATCCAGGACTACCGATGGCCCCTCACCATCACTACATGGTGATCGGCGTGATCGGCGTATCGGCGTTCCAGATATCGCTGATGCAGAGCCACGAGCCGTCCGTCTGACGCTGGTAGGTGGCTTGCCACTTGCCGACCGTGTTCACCGCCGCGGCGCCGGGCGGGGCCAGGTCGAGCGTGAAGGCCCCGCGCGCATAGGCCAGGTTCCCGTCACCGGCAACCACCTGCGGCGTGAGGGTGAATCCGGTGACTGGTGGGAGCGCCGTGTCCCATGCGGTGATCGCGGCGTGTCCCCGCATCATGGGCTCGTTGGGCGGCATGCGCACGGCATCCGCGCTGTAATAGCTGACATGCGCTGGCCAGTCCTCAGCGACGACGGTGGCGGCGTACTGCGTGAGCATGCCGCGGATGGCGGTGGAGTCCGCCGCGGTGAAGCTGGGTGGGGGGGTGCCGGCGGGCTGACAGGCCGCGACCGGAAGCACCAACGCCAAAGAGAACGCCAAGCGACGGAAATACATGAGACCTCGTTGTTAAGAGACGCGCAGGCGGCCGGGTTGGCCCGACCGCCCACGCCACCTGCGGTACCTGCTACTCGATGTTGACCGTGATCTGCCGCGGCTTGGCTGCCTCGACCTTCGGCAGCAGCACCGTCAGCAACCCCGACTCGAACTTCGCCACGATCGTGTTCGCATCGATCGTCGCCGGCAGGGTGA
>CAYWNR010000583.1:0-2469 GCA_964459705.1 uncultured Gemmatimonadaceae bacterium
AGATCGCGGCGAGCGTCGAACAGCAGAAGCGGTGCGCCGGCCGCCACGACCGGGACTTGCCAGAAGGTTCGGCCGGTGAAATCCCACTGATACGGGTCACCGGTGACGCCGTCCGGGAACGTCCGGGCTGCTCCGCCGTCGTAGAGCGACACGGCGTACTCGATCGCGCCTTCGCGGCGCGGATCGGCGGGAACCTGCGTCCGGTAGGCAAACGCACCCGCCGGCTCCATCGGGAGACGAACCATGCGCCCCCAACCGCCGATCCTGCGGAGAAACAACGCGACCGAGTCCGCAGGTTCGCGCGACACCACCTCGACTCGCACCGTGAAGGGCTGCCCCGCGGTGAGGTCCGCCGGTGGGGTGTGCAGCACAATCGTCGCGGCCTCCGACGAGGGCGGCGCGACGAAGGGAAACGGCTCGTGGATCGACGCCGGTGGTGTGGAGCCAGCGCGCGTCAGGACGTAGACGCCTGGGCGCGCGTCGAACACGCCCGCGCGCGCCACCGGCCGATGGGGATTACCGACGTTGGCTGGCTCCACCGAGAAAGTGGTACCGAGGTCGGGAAGGGTGAGGGCCATATGCCTCGTCCGCCACACCACGCGGGCCGCCTCACGGCCAAGGCTCGGCCTTGTGAACGGATCCACGACCCAGGCGACGTCTGGATACACCTCCAGACGCCACACCCCGTTTGCCAGCCGATCGAGGAAGTAGGCGCCAGCCCCGTCGTAGGACACCACCGGTGACGACCCGACGCCCGCCACGTGCCGGAGCGCTGCGGGAGATGGCGGGTTCGTACGAGTGCGGTTGGAATAGAAGAACGCCGTGTCGGTCACCATCTCGCTCAGGTCGTCCGCGTAGCTCACGCGAAACGGCCCGAAGCGCGCGCTCTCGGGATACCGGCCGTACGTTGTGCCCCGCGGGGTCATCCGGAACGCCGCGCCGGCGATCATGAAGCTGATGGCCTTGCTCGGCGTGTAGACCAAGTTCAGGAAGTGAGTCTGGTATTCGGTGTTCGCGTAGGCGATCGCCAGCGGGTCGTAGGCGAACTGTGTCGCCCATTGGAACCCCGCTCCGCGGAAGCTCCGGGCGATGGCGGGATACATGTACGAGCCGCCGATATCCGCGGCGTCGAACTCGTACACCATGCGTGCCTTGTCCCGGCACTCGGGGAAGGTCTCATAGGGAATCGTGTAGCGATCGACGTTGGGCAGCATGTTGCCGCCCACCATGCCGTTCCGCACCAGGCCCGTCGGATACCACTGGTGGCTCACCCCTTGGATGTGGGCGGCACACACCGCGCGACCGTGTGCGTCCGAGTAGCCCTGGCTGATGTTGTAGAAGACGGGCTTCCGAAAGCCCGCCGCCCGCAGCGCGGCCGCCATCGCGTCGATGTAGCTCGTGGTTGCGGCCGGACCGCCCGGATGATCGGGCTCGTTGAAGATCTCGATGGCCAGGACGTTGGGGTCGCTCGCGTACGTGAGCCCCGTGTAGGGATTGCGGTGGGCAACGAACTGCCGGAGGTAGTTCTCCTGTTTTCGGCGTGCCTCCGGACTCGTGGTCATCTGGCCTTTGTCGTAGCCGTCCGAGAGTCCGTGGGTGACGGGGTCCCGCTCGGGGTATCCCGTGGGCCACCAGGCAATGGGAGTGAGGATCGCCTTGATGCCGTGCTCGGCGAGGCGGGCCAGGAGATAGTCGAACAGGTCCAGATGGTCGTTCTCCACGAGGTTGCCCAGCGTGTCGCTCACCTCGCGGTCCCAGACGTGGATGCGGTAGGCGTCGAGACCGAGGCGCGCGAAGTGCAGCACGTCCGCGTCAATGGCCTGCTTGCGATCGACGCCGAGGTAGCCCAAGGCGCGGTACGCGTAGGCAAAAGGCGCGGTGTAGTTGACGCCCCAGAGCGTGACTTCGTTGCCCGTCGCCGTCCAGCGTATCACCCCTTGCCGGTCCACCGTGACTGGAACGGTGGTGGGCCGCGGTTGTTGCGCGTGAAGCGGTGTACAGATACCCATGCTGAGCGGGAGAAGCGGGAGCACGACGAGGCACCCCTTCACGCGTGGGCGCGTGCCCGCAGTTGTCACTCGCGAATCCAGACCCGCGCCGCGCGCGGCGGCAACTGGGCCGTCAGCGTGCCGGTGGCGGTGACAGCCACGCCGCCCGCCGGAAACGCGACCCCATACCGGCCGTCCGCCTTGACCGAAATCTCGTGCGGCTCGTCCGAGGCATTGAAGGCGACGATGGCACGCTGGGTCCCAAGGACGCGCTCATAGGCCAGCAGGCCGTGCGCGTCGTCCGCGAGGAGCCAGCTCAGCGTGCCGTCGACAAACAGGCGGAGATGCTGCTTCCGCAGGGCAATCAGATCCTGGTAGACCCGGAAGAGCGCCGTGTCGGGCGCTGCGCGGTCGCGGCGTCGCGCCTTGCCGAACGGGTGAGTGATCTCGTCGTCGTAGGTGAGGTCGGCCCACACGACGG
>CAYWNR010000584.1:0-2466 GCA_964459705.1 uncultured Gemmatimonadaceae bacterium
CGCTGTTCTTCTTCATCCTGTACGCCAACGTGATGGGGCTCATCCCCCACGCGGCGACCCCCACGGGGAACCTGGCCGTCACGAGTGCGCTGGCGCTGGTCACGCTTGGCGTCGTTGAGATTGGCGGCATGGTGAAGCTGGGTTTGAAGGGATACCTGCGCACGATCTTCCCGGCCGTCCCCGGACTGTCGGGGGCATGGGTCGTGGCGTTGCCGATCATCATGGCGCCGATCGAGGTGATCGGAAAACTGGTGAAGCCGTTCGCGCTGGCCGTGCGGTTGTTCGGTAACATGACGGCCGGGCATTTCGTGATCCTCTCCCTGTTCGGAGTGATCTTTCTCTTCGGCCATGTGCAGGTGTGGAACTGGGGTATCGGCGGGATCACCGCCCTGCTGGTCGTGGGGGTGATGTGTCTGGAATTGTTCGTGGCGCTGCTGCAGGCGTATGTGTTCGCGTTGCTTTCGGCCGTGTTCATCGGGTTGATGCAACATGAACATTGATGGCGCGAGGAAACGGGATAGGACGGGATGAACGGGATGACATCCCGCGCATCCCGTGGGGTGTGGGGACGGGTGGAAGGGACCCCGTCCGTGGGTGATGGGGAAGTGGCAGGAGATCGGGGCGGCTCCCGCGCTTGGCGCCGCTCGCATCGTACCCGGTCGACGGACCGGGGAAGCCCGCCGGCTCGATGGGCCAGGGGCGGGTCACTCAGGGCGCGGGATCGCCGGGAGACGGCTCCGCGCGCGGGAAAGCGCGATACGAGAATGTCATCTCCCGTTGACGAGAGGGAAACCAGGCTATGCTGAACATGTTAGCGGTGGTGCAGGATGCTGCGGAGACGGCGACGCAGATCGCCGCCGGGATGACGCTGGGTGATGGGTTCGCGATCATGGGGGCCGGCATCGGGCTGGGATTGATCCTGATCGGCGCCGGCATCGGCCTGGGACGGATCGGCGGTCAGACGGCCGAGGCCATGGCGCGGCAGCCGGAAGCGGGGGCGGAGATCCGTGGCGCCACGCTGGTGATCGCGGTCCTCCTCGAAGGCGTCACGATCATTTCGCTGGTATTCGCGCTGCTGTTCAAACTCGCCTAGTACGGCCATGGTGATGCCCATGTGGCTGATGCTCGCCGCGGCCCAGGAAGCAGCGCCGGGGTTCTCCTCGCCGTTCGAGGTGAATTTCGGGTTGTTTTTCTGGACCTGGCTCGTCTTCATCATGCTGTTCTTCGTGCTCAAGCGCTATGCGTGGCCGGCCATCTTGCGCGCCACCGAGGAACGCGAGCGGAAGATCGCGCTCCAGTTGGCAGAGGCGGAGCGGCTGAACGCGGAGGCGCGCGCGACGCTCGAGGAGCACCAACGGTTGCTGTCAGGTGCGCGGCATGAGGCGCATCAACTGCTCCAGGACGCAAAGTCAGCAGCCGAGAAGGAGCGGGAAGTGCTGCTCGGGCGGACCCGCGACGAGCAGGAGCACGTTCTGGAGCGAGCGAAGCAGGAAATCGCGGCCGAGCGCGATCGCGCGATGGGGGACCTCCGTCGCGAGGCGGTGGATCTCTCGCTCGCGGCGGCGTCCAAGCTGATCGAGGTGCGGCTGGATGATGCCGCGGATCGGCAGCTCGTCGAGCGGTATCTCGCGTCGCTGGAAGAGAAGCATTGAGACACTCCGCGGTCGCGCGCAACTACGCGGAAGCGCTCTTCGCCGTGGGCGAGCGGGCGAACGCATCCGAGAGCTACGGCGAGTTGCTCGACGCGTTCGCCGGAGCCGCCAGCGCGGATCTCCGGATCAAGTTGATGCTGGAGTCACCGCGAGTACCGAAGACGCAAAAGCTCACGATCTTGAGGAGCGCGCTCGAAGAGCGTGTTCCCCCACCGTTCCTCAAGTGGGTCGAGGCGTTGGTGCGGCGCGGCCGCCAGACGATGTTGGCGGGAATCAGTCGCGAGTATCAGGAGCTGGTGAATGTCAAGCTCAACCGCGTGCACGCGGGCGTGACGCTGGCGCGGAAAATGGACCCGGTGGTCCAGGCGGACATCACCCGGCGTCTCTCGGAGGCGCTCAAGAAGCAGGTGATCTCGCATTTCCGTGAGGACCCGCGCCTGTTGGGCGGCGTGGTCGTGCGGATTGGCGACACGGTGATCGATGGGTCGGTCCGGCGTCGACTGCAGCAACTGCGGCGGCAGATGCTGGGGACGTAACTGATCGGCGGGCCGGCGGGCCGAGAGCATGGAATGGTTTGCTGCACCGTGGTGCAGGCGTGAGCCCCGGGCCAGTCTGCCTGGGGTTTTTCGTCCATCGGCCCGACCGAGCGTAGCGAGGTGGACATGATAGAGCGGGTGGGATTCATCGGGCTGGGCGCCATCGGAACGCCGATGGCGCGGCACATCGCGGGCGCGTTCGACGCGGTCGTCTGGAACCGGACGGGCGCCAAGGCGGAAGCGTTCGCGAAAGCGCACGGTGCCACGGCGGCTGGCTC
>CAYWNR010000585.1:0-2461 GCA_964459705.1 uncultured Gemmatimonadaceae bacterium
ATCCCCATCAACAAGAAGGGCGCCGAGATCCTGTTCGTGACGCCCTCCGGGGACTTCGTTGCGGATCCCGGGATCTACACGTGCATGTCGTACATGCTGCTGTTCCACGAGCTGGGGATCGACTACACGTGGAGCACGTATGCGTCCGACGGCGGCAACTTCGGGCTCTTCACGTCCCATGAGGCCATGAAACGGCTCAACGCCAAGATCTACACGGAAGCCAGGCGCCTCGGCGTCAAGTGGATTCTCGGCGGCGAATGCGGCCACATGTGGCGGGTCATCCACCAGTACATGGATACGATGAATGGCCCGGCCGATTTCCTGGAGGTCCCGAAGTCACCGGTCACGGGCACCGTGTTCACGCACGCGCGCTCGACCAAGATGATCCATCTCATGGAGTTCATGGCGGACGTGATACGGCACGGGAAGCTCACGCTCGACCCGTCGCGCAACGATCACATCCGCGCCACGTTCCACGATTCCTGCAATCCGGCGCGCGCCATGGGGATCTTCGAGGAGCCCCGCTACGTCCTGCGCGCGGCGTGCAATCACTTCTACGAGATGCCCGAGAACACGATCCGCGAGCAGACCTTCTGCTGCGGCGGCGGCGCCGGCCTCGGGACCGACGAGAACATGGAGATGCGGCTCCGGGGTGGCCTGCCGCGCGGCAACGCCGTCCGTCACGTCCAGGAGCGGTATGGTGTGAATCAGCTCGCGGCCATGTGCGCCATCGATCGTGCCACGCTCGTCACCGTGTGCGACTACTGGGCTCCGGGCGTGAAGGTGACTGGCATCTCCGAGCTGCTGGCCAACGCGACGGTGTTCCAAGGCGAGAAGCAGCGGACGCACAACCTGCGGCTCGAACCGATTCCGGGCATGGGAGACGAGGCGGACGAGGCGGACAAGGCGGTCGGGGCAGACCGCCGGGAGGTCAGCACCCATGCGTGACCGGACTGGCATCGTCCTTGGGCTTGGAGCCGTGCTGGCCGTGGCGGCGTTCCCCCTGTGGAACGCTCTCGGCAGCAAGGCGGAGCGCGCGCGGCCGAACCTGGAACGGGCGGTCGAGGGACCGGAATGCGTGGAGGACACGCTGTACATGACCGCGCATCACCAGGACCTCCTGAACGAGTGGCGGACCGCGGTCGTGCGCACGGGGGAGCGGTACTACACGTCGTCGTCCGGCAAGCGGTATGAGATGAGTCTCACGGGGACGTGCATGAAGTGTCACGTGAACAGCGGCGCGTTTTGCGAGCGCTGCCATGAATACGCGGACGTGACGCTCACGTGTTGGCGCTGTCACGTGGCGCCTGAGGGTTCGTGACCGATGGATGAGAGTCGCCGTCGTTTCTTGAAGAGCCTGGGCTCCGTGGCCATGGGCGCGGGATGCGGTCTTCCGTTGCTCGATTCCGCGCGGTGGCTCGCGCGGCCGGCCGCCGTTCCCGCGGCGCCGACCCAATGGGCCATGGTCATCGACCTCGCGAAGTGCTCCCGCGAAGACGTGCAGCGGGCCTGCACCGAGGCCTGCCGCCGGGAGCACAACGTGCCCAGCATTCCAGATCCGGCCGAGCATATCGACTGGATCTGGAGCGAGCACTATGAGCACGTGTTCCCGGACGAAGTCCACGCGCATATGGCCGAGGATGTGCGCCAGATCCCGGTGCTCGTGCTGTGTAACCACTGCACAGACCCGCCTTGCGTAAAGGTCTGCCCGACCCAGGCCACCTGGAAGCGCGAGAGCGACGGGATCGTGATGATGGACATGCACCGCTGTATCGGCTGCCGGTACTGCATGGCCGCGTGTCCCTACGGCTCGCGGAGCTTCAACTGGCGGGACCCGCGCCCGTACGTCGAGCGCGACGCGCAGGGGAAGCCCGCGTCCGACTATCCGACCCGCACGGCCGGCGTGGTGGAGAAGTGCACCTTCTGCGCGGAGCGCATCCGGACCGGGCGGCAGCCTGCATGTGTCGAGGCCGCGAACCAGCTGCCCGGGGGCGAGGGCGCGCTGACGTTCGGCGACGTCACCGATCCGGATTCCGACGTCAGCCGCCTCCTGCGTGACGAGAACACGATCTGCCGCAAGATCGGTCTCGGAACCGGCCCGAACGTCTACTACATCGTGCCGCCGTCGCTCGCCGCGATCGCTCACGGCGGAGAGGCATAGCCATGCTGCAGAACGCGTTCCGCGGTGGACGAGGCTACTGGGCGCTCCTGGGAGGGTGGGCCATCCTGATCGCGCTCGGGACGGTGGCATACGGCCACCAGCTCACCCAGGGCCTCACGATCACCGGCATGAGCCGCGATGTGTCCTGGGGGCTCTACATCTCCCAGTTCACCTTCCTCGTCGGCGTCGCCGCCTCGGCCGTGATGGTGGTCCTCCCCTACTACTTGCACAACTACAAGGCGTTTGGCCGGATGGTGATTCTGGGGGAGTTCCTCGCCGTCTCGGCGGTCTTGATGTGCA
>CAYWNR010000586.1:0-2457 GCA_964459705.1 uncultured Gemmatimonadaceae bacterium
TGCGGTTCGACGACACGAACCCCGTCACCGAGGACCAGAAGTACGTCGAGGCGTTCAAGCAGGACGTCGCCTGGCTGGGGTTCACGTGGGCGGGTGAGTACTACGCCTCCGATTACTTCGAGCAACTGTACGAATTCGCGCTCGTCTTGATCCGGAAGGGAAAGGCGTACGTGGATTCCCAGACGGAGGAGCAGATCCGCCTGGGGCGGGGCAGTGTCCAACGCGCGGGCACCGAGAGCCCGTACCGGAACCGGTCGGTCGAGGAGAACCTCGATCTGTTCGCGCGCATGCGGGCCGGCGAGTTCCCGGACGGATCGCATGTGCTACGGGCCAAGATCGACATGACGCACCCCAACTTCTTGATGCGGGACCCACTCCTCTACCGCATCCGGCACGCCTCGCACTACCGCCGCGGGGACGCGTGGTGTCTCTACCCGTTGTACGACTTCACGCACTGCCTGTCGGACGCCATCGAGCGAATCACCCACTCGCTGTGCAGCATCGAGTTCAAGGACAACCGCGAGCTGTACGACTGGATCGTCCACGAGGTGGGAATTCCCGATCCGCCGGAGCAGACCGAATTCGCGCGCTTGGTGCTCGACTACACGGTCCTCTCGAAGCGGAAGCTCATCCGGCTCGTGCGCGAGGGGCGCGTGAGCGGCTGGGACGATCCGCGCATGCCCACGATCGCGGGGCTACGGCGGCGCGGCGTCACCGCCGAGGCGATCCGCGCCTTCGCCGACGGGATCGGTGTGGCGCGCGTGGACAGCCGGGTGGAAATCGGCAAGCTCGAGCACGCGATCCGGGACGACCTGAACATGCGGGTGCCGCGGGTGCTCTGCGTGCTCAAGCCCCTCAAGGTCGTGATCACCAACTATCCCGAAGGGCAGGTCGAGGAGTTGGACGCTCCGTTCTACCCGCACGACGTGCCCAAGGAGGGGTCCCGGAACCTCCCGTTCACGCGCGAACTGTACATCGAGCGGGACGACTTCATGGAGGATCCGCCCAAGAAGTTCTTCCGGCTGGCGCCTGGCAGGGAAGTGCGGCTGCGCTACGCGTACTTCATCACCTGCAGCAAAGTGGTGAAGAACGCCGCCGGCGAGATCATCGAGTTGCGCTGTACGTATGACCCCGCCACGAAAGGCGGAGACGCGGCCGACGGCCGCAAGGTGAAAGGCACCATCCACTGGGTCTCGGCCACCCAGTCACTCCCGTGCGAGGTGCGCCTGTACGATCGGCTGTTCACCCAACCGGACCCCGACGACGTGCCGGACGACCAGGATTTCACCGCGTCGGTGAACCCGGATTCGCTGGTGGTGCTCGCGGATGCGCGCATCGAGCCGAGCGTGGCGAACGATCCGCCGGGCACGCGGTACCAATTCGAGCGACAGGGGTACTTCGTGAGTGACCACGTGGACTCGAAGCCCGGCGCGCTCGTGTTCAACAGAACGGTCCAGTTGCGCGACACCTGGGCCAAGATCGCGGGCCGATAGCCGATCGCCGATCGCCGATCGCCGATCGCCAATGGCCGATCGCCAATGGCCGTCGTGCGGCTGAGGGTTCGCTCTGGGTCAAGGGAAGCCGCTTCTGAAAGACGCCCTGCGGGGGTGGCCTCGTAGGTATGCGAGCCGAATGGTTGTATCTTTGGCGCTTGGGTGTGCCCCCCAGCGGCGGCCCTACCTGACTTTCGACGGAGAGCCTAGTACGGCATGAGGCAGTCGCCACTCAAGGTGCAGCACGTTGCCGGCCACGCCGGCGCCGCCCTGGCCCACCGCGACGTGCCGGGGGGTAGGCCGGATCCAGCGTTGATCGCGGAGATTCATGCCCTCAAGGCCGAGCGCCGCGCCACCATCCTCGCCCACAACTACCAGATCCCGGAAATCCAGGACCTGGCGGATGTCGTCGCCGACTCGTTGAAGCTCGCCCGGTCCGCGGTCCAGGCGGACGCCGGGATCATCGTGTTGTGCGGGGTCCATTTCATGGCGGAGACCGCGGCCATCGCCAACCCTGGCAAGCGGGTCCTGATCCCGGAGCCGAAGGCGGGGTGCTCGCTGGCCGACACGATCCAGGCGCGTGACGTGCGTCGCTGGCGCGAGCAGCATCCGGACGGACTCGTGGTGGCGTACGTCAACACCAGCGCTGAGGTGAAGGCGCAGTCGGACTACTGCTGCACGTCGGGGAACGCGGTGGCGGTGGTGCGGGCGCTCCCGCCCGACGTCCCCGTGCTGTTTCTGCCGGACTTCTTTCTGGGGAACTACGTCCGCGAGGTCACCGGTCGCGCCATGGACATCTGGCTTGGCGAGTGTCACGTGCACGCGGGGCTCCGGCCTTCCATGCTGGAGGAACGGAAGCGGCAGCTGCCCGACGCCGAGTTCCTGGTGCACCCCGAGTGTGGTTGTACAACGAGCATGATGTACTACCTGAATCACGACGGGAACGGCGACGGCCGCACGCGGA
>CAYWNR010000587.1:0-2451 GCA_964459705.1 uncultured Gemmatimonadaceae bacterium
CGCACTCAATCGAGGTCAGCTTCTCGCAAAACCAGCCGTGGGGGAACCTGCACACCAGCGTCGAGTGGTTCCAGTACTGGCATGATCTGGATCGCCACCTCCTCCAAGTGTACGGTGGTCTCGAGCTGCGGTTGTTTCGGGGCCTGTCGCTCGACATGAACGGGAACTTCGCGCGGGTCAAGGACCAGATCTACCTGTCGGGCGTGGGGCTGACGGCGGAGGAGATCCTGTTGAGTCAGCGGGCTCTCGGCACCGACTATCGGTACAACCTGAGCTTCGGTTTGGGCTACCGGTTCGGGTCGGCGCTCAATAACGTGGTGAATCCGCGGATACGGTGAGGATAGACGGGATAGACGGCATGGACGGGATGCCTGTGCGCATCACCTCCCGTTCATCCCGCTGCGCTTCCTCGGCGCCCCCTCACCTCCGCAGCTCCTCCACCCCCCGCCGCACCTCCGCCGGCAGCGCGACCTTCGCGTTCGCGCGATAGTCGAACGCCACCACGATCCCGGTGCCGTCCGCGGCGACGGCATCCTGTGCGAGGGACACGATGCGATACCCCATGGTGAACCGGTCGTCGGCGACATCGAGGGTGCGCGTCCCCACCAGCACCTCATCCGGGAAGACGAGCGGACGCCGAAAGCGACAATCGGTCGAGTGTAGGATCGCTCCGGTCCCGTCGCGGTCGTACGCGGCGAGAAAGCCGCACCGGTCGAGGAACGCGATGCGCGCGGTCTCGAAGTACCGGAAGAACACCGTGTTGTTGACATGCCCGTACGCGTCCATTTCGCCCCAATGCACGGGAAGGCGGACGACGATCGGGAAGTCGGCGACGGCGGGATGGGTGTCTCGGGAGATGGGGCTCTCCTCGGCGGATGCTCGTGAACGTGAAATGTGAAACGTGAGACGCGGGAATCCCGTTTCACGTTTCACGTTTCACGTTTCACGTTTCACGTCGTGCGCACGGAGAGGGTGGGATTCGAACCCACGATACCCTCACGGGTATACCGGTTTTCGAGACCGGCTCCTTCAGCCACTCGGACACCTCTCCCGGGGCGTGGAGTATAGGCGCATCGTCCCGGCGATTCCAGAGTCTGCTATCTTCGTTCGCATGGCGCCGGCCGTCCTGATTGCCGCCGAGTTGCGCGACCTGCTCGAGCCCGGGCCGATTCCCGGGGCCACGATGACGTGGCTGCCCGCCGAGGGCGCGACGCCGGCCGGCGGCTTTGCCGCGATCGTCCCGCTGCTCTCACGCCGCATCGGTCCGGCGGAGCTCGCCGGGCTGCCCCGGCTGCGCATCGTCGCGAATTGCGCCGTCGGCCTCGACAACGTGGACCTGGCCGCCTGCGCCGCGCGCGGCGTCGTGGTCACGAACACGCCCGACGTTCTCACCGACGCCACCGCCGACCTGACACTGGCCCTCGTGCTCGCGGCCGCCCGCCGACTCAAGGAAGGAGCGGACCTGATCGACCGGGGTGCCTGGACCGGATGGGATCCGCGCCTCCTCCTCGGCCTGGAGCTGAGCGGCGCGACCCTGGGAATCGTCGGGGCGGGTCGTATCGGTCGGGCCGTGGGACTCCGGGCGCGCGCGTTCGGGATGCGGCTGTGCTATGCCGCGCGCGCCCCCAAACCGACCTTCGAGCTCGAGACGGGCGCGCTCTTCCTACCGCTCGACGCGTTGCTGGCTCGCAGTGACATCGTGACGCTCCACGTCCCCTCGGCTCCGGAGACGCGGTGCCTGGTGGACGCGCGGGCGCTCGCCCGGATGAAGCCGGGCGCGATCCTGATCAACACGGCGCGGGGCGACGTCGTCGACGAAGCCGCCCTGGTGGACGCCCTCACGTCGGGACACCTGGCGGCTGTGGGGCTCGACGTGTTCGCGGACGAGCCGCAAGTTCCGGAAGCGCTCGTTCGTCATCCGCGCGCCATCGTGCTGCCGCATCTCGGCAGCGCGACCGTACGGACGCGTCGGGCCATGGCGCATCTCGCGGTGCGCAACGTGTGCGCGCTGCTGTCGGGCGAGCCCCTGCTCACGCCAGTGGTGGCGCCGTGATCGGGACCGCGCGGACCGTGCCGTCTCCCCGGTTCGTTGACCCCGTCCGCCTGCCCAACTAGCTTGGGGTCCAGTATGCCTGGTGCCGTCGCGCGCACCGCTCTCCTCGACGCCCACGCCATCACACGGGCGCTTGAGCGCATCTCCGAGCAGATTGTCGCCCTCTCCGGTGGAACCGACCGCTTGGTGCTGGTCGGTATTCAGCGACGTGGCGTCGAGCTGGCGGAGCGGATCGGCGCGTTGATCCGTGCCAAGCAGGGTGGCGACGTGCCGCGCGGCGCCCTCGACATCACCCTCTACCGCGACGACCTCAATGAGATCGGCCCGCGGCCGGTGATCGGCGAGACGCGGCTCCCGGGCAACCTGGACGGCAAGGTGGTCGTGATCGTGGACGACGT
>CAYWNR010000588.1:0-2432 GCA_964459705.1 uncultured Gemmatimonadaceae bacterium
CGAGCCGGTTCCCGAACGGCTCGTGGACGCGGCGCCGCAGTCCCTGGACACAGACCCCGCGGCCCGCGAGCCGGCGGGGGTGGCTATTCACGCGTGACAACCGCAACCCGCGCAGAGGACACCATGACGGACCAATTGGTCAAGCCGCACGGCAGAGACAAGAAGTTGAAGCCGCTGCTTCTCGAGGGAAAGAAGCTGGAGGAGGAGCGGAAGCGCGCGAAAACGCTCAAGCGCTTCACCATCACGTCCCGCGAGACCGGGGACGCGATCATGATGGGGATCGGTGGGTTCACGCCCCTGGACGGCTTCATGGGGCAGGCGGACTGGAAGGGCGTCTGCACCGACATGAAGATGACCGACGGCACCTTCTGGCCGATTCCGGTCACGGTCTCGGTGACCGAGGCGGAAGCGAAAGGGATCAAGAACGGCGAGGAGATCACGCTCGTCGACGAGGAAACCGGCACCGACATGGCCATCATGAAGGTGACGGACAAGTACACGATCGACAAAGCGCTGGAGTGCAAGGAGGTCTTCCGCACCAACGACCCCGAGCATCCCGGCGTCGCCATGGTCATGGCGCAGAAGGCGGTCAACCTCGGTGGCCCGTTGACCGTGCTGAGCGAGAGCTACTTCCCCGAGGAGTTCAAGGGCGTGTACATGCGTCCGTCTGAGTCGCGGAAGTTGTTCATCGAGAAGGGCTGGCGGACGGTGGCGGCGCTCCAACTGCGGAACCCGATGCACCGCTCGCACGAGTATCTCGCGAAGATCGCCCTTGAGATCCTCGACGGCCTGTTCATTCACCAGTTGGTCGGCAAGCTCAAGCCGGGCGACATCCCCGCGGACGTTCGCGTTCGCTGCATCAACACGCTGGTGGAGTACTACTTCAAGAAGGACTCTGCCATCCAGGGCGGATACCCGCTCGACATGCGGTATGCCGGCCCGCGCGAGGCGCTGCTGCACGCCCTGTTCCGGCAGAACTACGGCTGCAGTCACTTGA
Organism: uncultured Gemmatimonadaceae bacterium; assembly: GCA_964459705.1. Lineage (GTDB taxonomy): Bacteria > Gemmatimonadota > Gemmatimonadetes > Gemmatimonadales > GWC2-71-9 > JAOTWJ01. The sequence goes on from CAYWNR010000588.1 coordinate 998, forward strand.
TCGTCGGCCGCGACCACGCCGGGGTCGGGAGCTATTACGGCCCGTTCGACGCGCAGACGATCTTCGACGAGCTCCCCGCGGGCGCGCTCGAAACGAAGCCGTTGAAGATCGATTGGACGTTCTGGTGCTACAAATGCCGGGGCATGGCGTCGATGAAGACCTGCCCGCACGGCAAGGACGACCGCCTGTTGTTGAGCGGCACGGTGCTCCGCAAGACGCTGTCCGAGGGTGGCGATCCGCCGGAAGACTTCAGCCGGCCCGAGGTTCTGACCATTCTCAAGAAGTACTACGCCGGACTGGAGGAGAAGGTCGAGGTGAAGTTGCACCATGCCGCGACCGGAGCGTGAACCAGGCCGCAATGCAATGACTGGAAGCATGGCATCATGGATTTGATCACGATCAGCCGCCGAGAGGGTCTGGCCTTCGACATCCGGGTACGCCATCACACGGTGACGAGCGATTTGTCGCCGGCGGATGGTGGCCGGGATGTGGGCGCCGCGCCCGTGGAGATGTTGGCCGGCTCTCTCGGCGCCTGCATCGGCATGATGGTCCAGCGGTACTGCGACTCGTGCGGGCACGGCGACGGCGACGTGGCCGTCAGCCTCACGTTGGAGCTCGCCGATCAGCCAAAGCGAATTGGCGCGATCGTGGTCGACGTCGAACTGCCGGACGGCGTGCCGGCGAATCGGCGGGACGCGATCCGGCGGGTCGCGGAACAATGCGTGATTCACGAAACACTGCGGAACCCACCCCGCTTAGATGTGGAGATCCTCTAGCGGGTCAACGACCGCCCTGTTTGACGCCGGAAGGCCAGACAGCCGCGGGTCATGGAGGGGTGATGGAGACGACACTCGGTGGCAAGCCGGTCGAGATCGACGAGGACGGGTTCATCCAGGACCCAAGCGTGTGGGACGAAGGCGTCGCGAAGGACTTGGCATTGACCGAGTCCGTCACCGACATGACCGAGGCCCACTGGAAGGTGGTCAACTACCTACGTGACTACTACCTCCAATACAACATGGCTCCGATGATCCGGAAGCTGTGTAAGGAGACAGGGTTCAAGTTGAAGGAGATCTACGACTTGTTCCCCAGCGGTCCGGCCAAGGGAGCGTGCAAGGTCGCCGGGCTCCCGAAACCGACCGGCTGTGTGTAGCCGCGGGTTCGCGCGCGCCCGTGCGGATCGGGACATCCCGACCGCATGGCGCCGCGGACCGCGCAATGAGACAGACGGATAAGCGGCATTCGGGACGGGAAGGTGGGGTGCGGGATGGACAGGCTTCGGGAGCTGTTACGGGATCGGGAGGATGCCATCGTCGGTCGGTGGCTCGACGGCGCCCTCGCCGCCTACCCCGACGAGGGGGCGAAGGCGTTCGCGCGTGAGCGGAATCGCTTTGCCAACCCGGTCGGGCACAGCTTGCGCGTGGGGCTCCACGCC
>CAYWNR010000589.1:0-1801 GCA_964459705.1 uncultured Gemmatimonadaceae bacterium
AACATCTCGGCCGCGGCTTCGCCCACCGCCGCGTCTTCGATGAAGGCGTCGAGCTCGTAGTTGATGGCCACGCCGAGCGGATTGAAGTCGGTGGAGCCGATGCGAATCCAGCGACCGTCAATGACCGAGGTCTTGGCGTGCATCATCTCCCCGCTCCACTCCCAGATGCGGACGCCGTTGCGCAGCAGCGTGCGGTAGTAGCGCCGGGTCAACGACCCGACCCAGGGGTGGTCGTTCCGGCCCGGTACCAGCAACTGCACGTCCACGCCGTCGCGGGCGGCGCCGCTGAGCGCATCCACCTCCGCGAACGACGGCACGAAGTACGCCGTGGCGAGCCAGATCGAGCGTTCCGCGGCGGCGGCCTGGAGGTGCAGCGCGCGGGCCACCCGCATGCGGCCCGGTTCCCCTTCGACGATGCCCACCAAAGAGGGTTCGGCGGTCGCCGGGTCGAGGTGGGCGTTGCGCGGTGATCGCCGCAGCCGTCGTTCCTCACGGCTCGGCCGCTCGCCCGACGCGCGGCGCCACATGCGCTCGAACGCGCTTTCCAGGTGGGCCGCCGCCGGACCCTCGATACGGACGCAGCGGTCGCGCCACGGTGAGCGGCGCTTGCGGATGACCCCGTGCTGCCACTGGTCGGAGATGCCGATCCCGCCCGTCACGCCAGCTTTGCCGTCTACCACGAGCACCTTGCGGTGGTCGCGGGGAAGCAGGCCCAGCCACGGGTGGAAGCCGGGTGGGCTAAACACCCGCACCTCGACCCCGCGCGCGGGAAGGGCTCGCAGGAGGCGCGGTCCGGTGCCGCGCATCCCGACCCAGTCGCCGAGGACGCGGACGTGCGCGCCGGATGCCGCGGCGGCGGCCAGCGCCGCGGCGAAGCGCCGTCCAACGCTGTCGTCCCGGAGGATGTAGCTCTCCAGCGCGACAGAGTCCTTCGCACCCTCAATCAGCGCGATCATCGCGTCGAAGGTCGCGTCCCCGTCCGCGAACAACGCCACCTCGTTGCCGGGGGACACGTCCGCCGCCCCGATCCGCCACAGCGCCCGGGAAAACGATGGTGCGCCGCGCCCCGGCAGGGCGGGCGCCGGAGGCGCGGCGGGCGCGGGCGCCGGAGGAGACTCGAGCTCCGCTGGCCGGGGTTGGATCTCGCCGCTCATCCTTGGAGATTGGCTACCGGGTACGCCGCGCAGAAGGGCCGCCGCGTCCGCTGCTGCGCCGCGCCTTCAGCGTCGATGCCCAACGTGCCCTCGGCGCCTGGAACCGGCGGGTCGGTTGGTCAGTCATGTAATCGCATTTCCCGGTTTGTCAGCCGATAACCGCCTTCGATCGTCACCGCCAGCGCGATCATCGCCGCCAGCACCACCAACCCGAAAGGCCGGGTCTGCGCCGTCTGCCAAACCAACGCGCCCACTGCCGCCACACACGCGACGGCCCCGGCCACCGAAATCCACTGGAGTGGGCACACGCTCGGAAGGTACTAACGATGCAGCCGTCGGTACTTGATCCGGTGGGGCCGATCCGCCTCCACACCCTTTCGTTTCCTGAAGTCCGCCGCGTATTCCTGATAGTTCCCTTCGTACCAGAAGACCTGGCTGTCGCCCTCGAACGCCAAGATATGGGTCGCGGTCCGGTCGAGAAACCACCGATCGTGGCTCACGACGACCGCACAGCCGGGAAACGCCAGGAGGGCATCTTCGAGCGCCCGCAGCGTGTCCACGTCGAGGTCGTTCGACGGCTCGTCGAGCAAGATGAGGTTCCCACCGCCCTTCAGGAGCTTGGCCAGGTGCAGGCGGTTCCGCTCGCC
>CAYWNR010000589.1:1811-2429 GCA_964459705.1 uncultured Gemmatimonadaceae bacterium
GATCCGCCACCTTCTTCTGCTGGTCCGCCCCGCGAAATCCGTAGCTCGCGATGTAGGCACGCGCGTTGACTTCGCGGTCGCCAAAGTCGAGGACGTCCTCGCCGCCCGTGATTTCCGCGAACACCGTGTTTGTCGCGTCGAGCTCCTCACGGGACTGATCGACGTAACGCGCGACGACGGTCTGACCTACCGTGAGCGTACCACCGGTCGGGTGCTCGTCACCCACGATCATCTTGAACAGCGTCGTCTTGCCGGCGCCGTTGGGACCAATGACGCCGACGATGCCGCCCCGTGGGAGTCGAAGGTTCAATCCCTCGAAGAGGAGCCGCTCGCCGAACGCCTTCGCGACGTCTTCCGCGACGACCACGTCGTCGCCGAGGCGGGGTGGCTTGGGGATCAAGATTTCCGCGCCGGCATCCCGTTCCGCACCCTTCTGGGTCAGGAGGTTCTCGAACGCCGTGATCCGCGCCTTGGCCTTCGCGTGCCGCGCGCGTGGCGCCATCCGGATCCACTCCAGCTCCCGCTCGAGCGTCTTGCGGCGGGCCGACGCCTGTTTCTCCTCGGTGGCGAGGCGCTGTTGCTTCTGCTCCAGCCAGGAGGAGTAGTTGCCCTTCCAGG
>CAYWNR010000590.1:0-2421 GCA_964459705.1 uncultured Gemmatimonadaceae bacterium
GCGGATGGTCCGACGTGACCGACGCCACCGGCCGATTCTCCGCCTGGGACCTGTTTCCGTTCGAGAGGCTGGAGATCTCCGTCGATTCCCTCGCGTTCGACGACCCGCGGTACGTGCTGCCATCCAAGCTCGTTCGCGTCCGGCCGACGCCGAACAGCTTCGTCGCGATCGAAGTGCCGGTGATCGTCGGCGCGGAGGTCAGCGGATACGTCTTGCTGGACGAAATGGGCTTGGCCGGGGTCCCGGTGCTCCTGCGGAATCTCGACACAGGCGCGGAAACCTCGTATCTCACGTACAGCGACGGTGGGTTCTACGCGACGGGCGTAGCCCCGGGCGAGTACGAGGTCACGCTCCCCGCGGCCATCGCGCGTCAACTGGGTGTGACCGTGCCGCCCCTCAGTATCTTCATCCCCCCTGGCGTGGGCGAGCGGCGCTTCGAGAACGTGACGATGCGTCTCGAGCCGCGCGGTCCGTAGCGCATGCGTTCCCGGTCGTCGCAACACCCCGAACGACGGGGTATAGTAGGTGAGGGGCGAGTTCCCCAGCCGCCGATCGCTCAGTTCGTGGAGGAGTTGACGTAGTGCCCATCCAGGGAAACCTCGACGAAGCCCCAGTGGCCGACATCCTCCAGCTGCTATCGCTGGGCCGAAAGACGGGGTGTCTTGCACTGACGGACGGGAGCCTGCGGGGCGAGATCCACCTGGACGGCGGGCGGGTGTGTCAGGCAACCGTCTTCAACCGGCGGGATCGGCTGGGCGACCTACTGGTCCGGAGCGGCAAGCTCACGCGGCAACAGCTCGACGAGGCCATCGCCGAGCATCGGTCGTCCGGCGCGCGGCGGGTTTCGCAGATCCTGGTGGAGTCCGGGCAGGTCGCTCGTCGCGAGCTCGAGCAGTTCGTGCGGGCCGGCGTCGAGGAAGCCGTCTACTTCATGTTCTCCTGGCAGAACGGGTCGTTCGCATTCACGAGCAACATCCGGCCCCAGTTCCAGGACTTTCTCGTCTCGATCGACCCTGAAGGACTGCTCCTCGAGGGCGCGCGACGGGTGGACGAGTGGAGCCTCATCCAGAAGAAGATCCCGTCGTTCGACCTGGTCTTTCGGATCGATCGGGCGCGGCTCAACGGATCGGCCGCTAATCTGACCGAGGAGCAGCAACGCATCGTCCCGCTCGTGGACGGCTCGCGTGACTGCACGGCCATCGTCGAGACCACGGGGTTCTCCGAGTTCGAAGTCGGCAAAGCCCTCTATGGGCTGATCGCGGCAGGATTCGCCTCGCTGGTCGAGCGGCGGGCGGCCATGCGCCACCTCGACTACCGGGAGCTGCTGGCCTACGTGGTGAAGGAAGCGGGATTCGCCGATCCGGAGCGGCGGAAGGCCGCGGCACGACACATCGCGGACTGTGCCACCTGCACCGCGCGACTCAAGTCCATCCACGTCCGGCGCACGGGTTCCACGACCGCGCTCCCCGGGGTCTCGGGCGAGGCGCCGCGTGAACACCCGGATGTAGGAGCAACCACGGTGGTCACCCCCGCGGCGGTCGCGCCACCCGCGCGGACGGCGCCGGGCGGGCCCGTCACGGTCGAGCGCCCACGCGTGCCTGCCGCCCCGACCGGGCGAGTGCCTCCCGTCCCCGAGCCGAAGGCGGGAACCGCACCGCCGCCGAGCGAGGAGCCCGAGCGTCTTCCGGAGCGCCGGGTGCATCCGGATCGCCGAGCGGTGGAGCGGCGCCGGGGTGTCGATCGCCGGCGGGCCGCGGCCCGAGAGTGGGCGAGCGGTGGCCGCGTTGAGCGGCGCGCCGGCGCGGACCGCCGAGCGGATGCGCGGCGCGGACCCGAGCGCCGCGGCTGGGTACCGGCCAGTGGCGGCGGCGCGGTGGTCGCGACCGCCAGCGCGTCCCCCGCGGGCCGTCGCTCACAGCCGGACCGCCGGACGACCGGCCCGAGGCGGATCCCGAGCGCGGACCGACGCCCGGCAGTCCAGCCTCGGTCGCAACCGGTGACGACGCGTGACTGGACGGCCAAGCCGGCGGCACCCATGGGTCCCGCGCGCGCCCCCGCAGCCGACGACGCACCGGAACCAATCGAAGCGGCCACGACGCCTCCTCCACCGGTGGCCGAACCTGAGGTGATGGCGCCACCGGCACTGGCCGAGACGGCACCCGCAGTTCCGCCGAACGCTGTCGAAGCCGTCACGCCTCCTCCACCGCTGGTCGAGCCTGAGGTGATGCCGCCACCGGAGCTTGCCGAGCCGGCACCCGTGGTTTCGGAGGAGGCGATTCCCGCGCACGAGTCGGAGATGGCGGACGATGAGGGTCAGGACGAAGGTCCGGCGGAGGTCCTCGCGGCTGAGGACGAACCCGCGCCCACGGGTCGGAGCGCGGAATTCAGTTGGCTGGTGAGCCCCGACGAGGCCGACAAGAT
>CAYWNR010000591.1:0-2420 GCA_964459705.1 uncultured Gemmatimonadaceae bacterium
GGGTGCCGAAGGAAATCAAGACCAACGAGAATCGGGTGGCGCTCGTTCCGGCCGGGGCGGAAGCGCTCGTGGCCGACGGGCACACGGTGCATGTGGAACACGGGGCGGGGGAGGGGAGTGGTTTCACGGACAAGATGTACCGCGAGGCCGGTGCCCACGTCACTCCCAAGATCGACGATCTCTGGGCCAAGGCCGAGTTGATTCTCAAGGTGAAGGAACCGATCAAGGTGGAATGGCCGCGAATCCGCAAAGGCCAGGTGCTCTTCACCTACTTCCATTTCGCCGCGGACGAGAAGCTGACCAGGGCCATCGTGAAGTCAGGCTGCATCGCCATAGCGTACGAGACGGTGCAACTGTCGTCCGGCGAACTGCCGTTGCTCACGCCGATGAGCGAGGTTGCCGGTCGCATGGCCGTCCAGGAGGGCGCCAAGTACTTGGAGAAGCTCATGGGCGGCCGCGGGATCCTGCTGGGTGGTGTTCCCGGTGTGTCCCCGGCAGAAGTGGTCGTGATCGGCGGTGGCGTGGTCGGGACCAACGCGGCCAAGATGGCCGCCGGGCTCGGCGCGCACGTCACCATCCTGGATCTGAGCCTCGACCGGTTGCGCTACCTGTCGGACGTCATGCCGGGGAACGTGGATCTGATTTACTCCAACCGATATAACCTGCTGGAGCGCGTCGAGAAAGCCGATCTCGTGGTGGGCGCCGTCCTGGTCCCGGGGGCCAAGGCGCCGCACCTCATCCGCAAGGAGGACCTGAAGCGGATGAAACCGGGGTCGGTCATCGTGGACGTGGCGGTGGACCAGGGTGGCTGCGTCGAGACGATCAAGCCCACGACGCACGAGCAACCGACGTACGTGGTCGATGGCGTCGTGCACTATGGCGTGGCCAACATGCCCGGCGCCGTCCCGAACACGTCCACGCTGGCGCTGACGAACGCGACCTTCTCCTACGCGCGGACGCTGGCCCGGAAGGGCTGGCGCGAGGCGTGTAAGGTGGATCACGCGCTGGCGCTCGGACTCAATATCGTACAGGGTCACGTGGTGTATCCCGGCGTGGCCGAAGCGTTCGGTATGCCGTTGGCGGATCTGGCCGCCGATCTGTAGCGAGCCCCGCACCAGTCGACATCGGCGGGATGAGCGGGATGGCGGGGCCGAGCGGTTGAGCCGACCCCGCCCATCCCGATTTTGCCGCCTGTCCCGCTGCTTTTAACTCCTCATCTTGTCGCGACTTAAGGGGTCCGTTATGTTGAGGCGCTCACGCAACGCCTGAGGTATATGCCCTCGGTCCACCCGTAACCGAACCCGACGTCATGCGCTGGCAGTTTCCCAAGTTCGGCAGTCTGTTGCCCGCTTCCGAGATCGCTGTGGATCTCGGCACGTCGAACACGCTCATCTACGTCCGTGGTGAGGGCATCGTGCTGAACGAGCCCTCCGTCGTGGCGGTGGAAAAGGCGTCCGGCAAGGTGAAGGGCATCGGGCTCGAGGCCAAGCGCATGCTGGGCCGAACACCCGACGGGATCATTGCCGTACGGCCCCTCAAGGATGGCGTGATCGCTGATTTCGACGTGACGGAGAAGATGTTGCGGTACTTCCTGGCGTCGATCATCAACAAGCATGTGTTCCGCATAAAGCCGAAGGTCGTGGTGTGTGTGCCCAGCGGCATCACGGAAGTGGAGAAGCGCGCCGTGCGGGACAGCGCACAGTCGGCCGGCGCGAAAGAGGTCTACATGGTGGCGGAGCCGATGGCGGCCGCCATCGGCGTGGGCCTGCCGGTCGAGACACCCACCGGCAACATGGTCATCGACATCGGGGGCGGAACGACGGAGATCGCGGTCATTGCGCTCTCCGGGATCGTCAGCGATACGTCGATCCGGACCGGTGGCGACGAGCTCGATCAGGCGATCGTCCAGTTCATGCGAAAGAACTACAACCTCCTGATCGGCGAGCCGACGGCGGAAGCCATCAAGATCCAGGTGGGATCGGCGGCACCGCTCGCCGAAGAACGGGAGATGGAGGCCAAGGGTCGGGACCTCGTCTCGGGGATCCCCAAGGTCGTCCGGGTGCACTCCAGCGAAATTCGCGAAGCGATCCAGGAACCGATTCAGCAGATCGTCGACGCGGTACGCCGCGCGCTCGAGATCACGCCGCCCGAATTGGCGAGCGACATCGTGGACCGGGGCATCGTCATGGCCGGCGGCGGGTCGCTGATTCGGGGATTGGATCTCCTCCTCTCGCAGGAAACGTCGCTTCCCATCCGTGTGGACGAGGATCCGCTGACCTGCGTCGTGCGGGGCACCGGGCGGATCCTCGACGATCCCGAGAAATACCGCAGCGTTCTGATGACCTGAGCGCATCATGGTGTCCGAGCGGTTTGCCTCGCGGTGGGACACCCTCGTGTTCGTCACGTGTGTCGGGCTCGCG
>CAYWNR010000592.1:0-2418 GCA_964459705.1 uncultured Gemmatimonadaceae bacterium
GGAAGGAAGAACAGCTTGTGAAAAATATCACAAGCACCCTACGCCGCAAGGCGCCCGCGCAAACGCACTCGCGGGTCAAATCCTACTGCGCGTGCGCCCTCGGAGGAAGCGCAGCAAGACGCCGCGTGGACCGAGTCGCGAGAGCTCCGACGCGGCGACGCCGGCAACCCGCCGAGCGGTGCTGCCGAGATGCCCGGCGGCGGCGAAGTCGAGGACCCGCGCGACCGTGGCGACGTCGTACCCCGGGTTGCGCAACAGATCGGCGGCGCATGAGATCCGCGCGAGGTCGATCACGCGTTTCAGGTTGGGCGCGCCACCCGCCGCGAATTCCCGTGACAGGTGCTCGCGGCTGGTCCGAAGGGCGCGCGCGAGATCCGCGGTGGTCGTCCGCCGCCCGACGCGCGCCAGCACTTCGCGCCATGTCCGCTGCTGCACCATCTCACTCAGCCGGAGCAGTCGGGGAGCGTCGGCCAATTCCCGCTCGCGTCGTCGGCTGGCGGTGCGGGCCCCGAGGAACTCGCCCGCGACCGGCTCGTCGACGCCTTCGACCAACACCGCCGCAACGCCGGCGGCGAGCGCTGCGGCGAGCACCCGCCCATCGTCCGGCCGTAGGGGGCCGAACCCGAAGACGGGAATGCCGGGAAACCGCGCGCGGAAGGCGGGGACATCGGCACTCCAGCGCGCGCCGTGAGCCCGGAGGACAACGGCATCCACGAGCTCGCGCTCGAGCAACGCGGAGAGGTGGCCGGGCGACCGGCAGAGCCGCACGCGCGTCGGCGCGGGGAGGCCGCGTCGGATGGCGTTGCGCATGCCCGCGTCCCCGCCGATGACGGCCAGGACCGCCACGGTCAGGCCGGCTCGGCGTCGAGGGCGCCGGCCTCCACGCGGTCGTGCGCGGCTTCGAGGATGCTCCGTGCGTTCGCGTGCGTCAGCCGCGCGTGCGCGTCTGGGTAGGACAGCCACACGCAGGCGCTGATCCCCTCCTCGCCCTGCGGAGCGGGCGTGCCATCGCCCGAGAGGAACAGAAAGAAATGGCAGTACTTGTGGATCAGGCGACCGCGGTGACGGAAATGCCAGTCGATGCACCCCAGGGTATCGAGCTGGGCGAGGTCGGTGAGGCCCGTCTCTTCGCCGATCTCGCGACGGGCCGCTTCGTCCGGACGCTCACCGCCATCCAAATGCCCCTTCGGAAACCCCCAGTTCCCATGCCCGTCGCGGATCAGGAGATAGCGGACGTCGGTCCCCGAGCGACGCGCCACGACGCCGCCGGCGCTCGTCTCGCGCTTGGCTCGTGCGCGGGACATTTAGATCCCGGCGGACCCGGCGGTCCCGGCGGTCCCGGCGGCCCCGACGGACGATCGGGACCGCCGGGACCGCCGGGACCGCCGGGACCGCCGTTCCACTAGAACACCGAGAACTTGAAGTACTTGCGCGGGTTCTCCTGGATGTCCGCCAAGAGCGCGCGCAGCTGCTGGACGGCAAGCGTCGTTTGGACGTAGAGCGCGGAGTCGCCCAAGAGCAGGCCGATCGTCCCGGAGCGATTCTGGATGCGGGTCATGACCGAATCCGCCGCGACGATGACGCGCACCAGACTTTGCTGGTTGTCTCGCGCGGCCCCGACCAACTCGTTGAACCCCCGCGACGCGCTCGCCACCTGCTCCGACGCGGTCTGGGCGTTTTGGAGGATCTTCGCCAGCTCCCCTTCGTTGGTCGCCGAGTCCACGCGCGCGAGCGAGGCCTCGAGACTCACCGCTGCCCGAGACAGCACCGCGGATCCCTCGTCGAGCCGTTCCCCCACACCTTGGAGGACATTGGTCTGCTGCTCGGTGAATTGGGCGATCTGGTTCGCAACCCGACCGAAGCTGCGAATGGACTGCTGCAACTCCGACACGGCGCTGGAGTCGAACGCCTGCTGAATGCGCGACGAGACCGAGGCGATGTCCGTCGCGATGCGGCCCGCCTGCGCGGTCAACTGTCCGATATCCGGCAACGTGGCTCCCGGCCACAGGTCGCCCGCCTCGGCCTGAGCCTCCGCGAGGTCCCGCCGGACGTTGGGATCGTCCGGCGCCTGATCGAGGCTGATGATCCCGGCCTGCCATTCGCCGAACAGCGAGGCCGACGCCGCAATGATGGCCGGCCGGCCGGGCAGCGCGATATCGCCGTAGACCTGGAATTCCGCTTCGACCCAGTTCCGCTCGCCGAGACGGATTTGCGACACCCGCCCAACGCGCACGCCCCGCAGCACCACCGGATCGCCGACCCCCAGGCCCCCCACTGTGCGGAACCGCGCCGCGTATGTGGCGGTCCCCCGCGTGAAGTCCGCACGGGATAGCCACAGCGAGCCCCCCACGACGAGGATCAGCGCCGCGACCACGGTTACCCCGACGACCAGCTCATCTCGTCGCTTCATGACACGCC
>CAYWNR010000593.1:0-2410 GCA_964459705.1 uncultured Gemmatimonadaceae bacterium
CGCTGGATCGCAAATCGGTCCGCCAGGGCCGCTTTCAGGCGGTCCAGCACGTCGGGCATTCACCCTCCACAGTCACTGTCGCGCGGCTCCTAGAATAGGAGGGGTTCGGCGGATCGGCCAGCGGGCGGGTTCCCACCAGTCCGGCGCCGTGCGGCTGAATCTGGGCGCCGGTCTCGGCGCAGCGCGAGCTCGGCGGCCAGGTGCGGCAGCGCGGTCTCCCAATGCGTGTCCGGGAGCCCACCACCCGTCAGGTGAGGAAATCGATGAACCCGCCGCCCGGATGCCCGGTTGCGTCCCATCGGGCATGCCATGCGGCCACGGCCCGCGCGATCCGGCCGGGCTGGGTGTTCGGGAGCGTGTGGGGGAGGATCAGCACGCCGTGGTGCGGCTCACCCGTGCGGAACGCCTCCACGGTGAGCGTGATGTAGTCGTCCCGGTTCCGCGTGACGACGATCCGGCCATCCGCCGCCGCGAGGCGGAGCTGGTCGTAGTCGGTGCGACCGCGGCGCCCGGCCTCGTGCACGCTCAGGACATCGAGCCCGAGGCCGCGCGCGGCGGTGGCGGCTTCGGGATGGACGTCCTCGTCGAGCAGATAGCGGAGCGGCGCGGGCTCGGCCGCCATGGGTCAGCGAGGGCGTGGGGTGCGCGCCGCGAAGGGCAACTCCTGCCGCACGCGGTCGGCGGTCCACTCCGCCTCGCGTGCCAGCCGGGCGTCGACTTCGGCGGGATAGAGCCGGTAGTAGCCGAGGGCCGCGTGCAGGGCCGGTTCGTCGAGCCACGCGTAGCTCTCCTTCAGCACGTCGACGTCCTCGCCGCCCCCGCGCCACGTGGCGACGATCTCCCAGACGTCGAGGCCGGTACCGGCGACCACCGCGCGGCGGCCGGCGGGTCCATCCGCGAAGACGATGCCCGGCGCGCGGCGCATGCGGATGGCCTCCTCGAGCAGCTCCGCCGCGGTGGCGGACCAGCTCCGGTCGCGGCGCCGGGCCTCGCGCTCGATATCTGCGGCCAGGGGTTCGGAGACCCGGATTCCGCGGGATCGCTGCGTCATGTGCACAAATGTGCACAACGTGCATTTCGTTGTCAATGAAAAGGATAGTCTCTACGATCCACGGCTCGACGGACCGCCCTCCGAGGCCTTTGGCGCTCGGCGCCGACTTCCCTACGGAAGCGTATCGGCCATCGGCCGCCGATTGTCGCTACGAGGCCATCCCAAGCCCCTCGTGCATGAACACGAAGCTCAGGGCGAGTGTTAGGGTCTGGTCCGCCACCACCTGCCGGCCGACATCCGCCCCCGGACGGCCGACGGCGTCGAGCTCCGCCACGATCTTCTGCTGGTCGAGAAACGGCACGTTGGCAGCGGCCGATCCCCGCAGCGTGTCCTGCATGAGTGCGTGCAACGGCTCCTCCGGATGCAGCGTGGCGGGTGGGCTCAGGAACGGATGCTTCTGCCGTTCGTAGACCGTCTTCGTAATCACGTCCTTGACCGCCTCCCGGAGGATGTACTTCTCCGTCATGCCGCGAATCTTGAGTGACACCGGCACCCGTTGCAGCTGCTCGGCCACGTGGTGGTCCATGAACGGCACGCGCCCCTCGATCGAGTGGGCCATCTCCATCCGGTCGCCGAGATTCGAGAGGATGTAGTGGGGCAGGATGGTCTTGGCCCAGAGGTACAGGGCGGTGTGGACGGCATCCCGACCCTTGAGCCGGCGCTCGACATCGAGCGACGAGAGCAACGTGCCGATCGTATCGGTCTTCCGGTGGGGCGCGAGGAAGTCGTCGCGCAGGAGCCCGCGCAGGCGTGCGCTCGTGCCGCTCATGGCCTCGAGCCACGACGGGACGAACCCGAGCAGCGTCGTGCAGACCGCGCCCGTGTCGGCGTCACCCTCCGGCAGCAGGAGGCCCCGCGACACCTGGTTGTTCTCGACGAGCTCCGCAAGGAGACGGCTCACCGTGGCGGGATCCTGCCCCACGGTGTGATGCAGGAGCATGTCGCGCCGGAAATGCGGATAGCCCGCGAGGATCTCGTCCGATCCTTCGCCGGTGAGCACCACCTTGTACCCGCTCTCGCGCACCGCGCGGCTCAGCATGAACTTGGCCACGGTGTGCCCGTTGATGAACGGAATCTCGGATTGGATCACGGCCGCGCGGAAGTTCGTCGCGAGATCCGCCTGCTTCATCGGGATCGGCTGATAGTCCGCCCCCACGTGCCTGGCCATCTCCTCGGCGATGGCGCTTTCGTCGTACTGCGGGCCCTCGAACGTGAGCGTGTAGGCGCGCACCGGCCCCTGATGGTGCAGCGACGCCAGCCCGAGCACCGCGCACGAGTCGATCCCGCCGCTCAGGTAGCAGCCCACCGGCACGTCGGCGCGCAGCCGCGTCTTGACCGAGGCCTCGAGCACCGCGCGGA
>CAYWNR010000594.1:0-2410 GCA_964459705.1 uncultured Gemmatimonadaceae bacterium
CGGTGGGGGCCTGCGCCTACTACAACGGCCTGTACAACGCCAACCACCTCGCGAAAGAAGCAAGGCGAGCGGAGCGAGAGGGGCGGACGGGGGAGGCGCGGTCGCTCTGGTCGCAGGCGGCGGTCAAGGCCGAGTCCGTAGCGTCCCGGCATCCCCACAGCAAGTACCGGGATGACGCGTTGCTGCTCCAGGGGACCGCCCTGCAGAGCATTCGGTCGTGCGTGTCGGCGGTGCGGCCGCTCGAGCTCGCCGCTGATTCGAGCCCCGATCGGAACATCCGAACGGAGGCCGCCCTCCGGGCCGGGCAATGTCGCCTCGACATGGCGGAGCCGGACTCGGCCTTGGAAGCGGTCGCCACGGTGCTGAAGGACGGGAACGCCCGAGAGCGCTCCGAGGCACAGCTCATCCGCGGTCAGGCGTACCTGAGCCTCGGGCGAACGTCAGAGGCCCTGGACGAACTGTCAGCCAGCGCCACGCTCGCTGCGGTGTTTCCCAAGGCGGTGGCGTTGACGGAGTTGGGTCGGGGGGAGGAAGGCGTGGCGGCGCTCCGGGGCGTCGTCGCCGACTCGTTCGTGGAAGATGCCTGGTTACCGGCCCTGGACACGGTGGGCCGGGTGTTGCCGGCGGAAACGGCGCCGCTCGTTGACGCCTTGACGGCACGGAGTGACCTCGATCTTGGGCAGCGGTTGCGGCTGTGGCTGGCCGATGGTCGGCGATGGCTCGAGTTTGGTGACACGGCGCGCGCCGAAGACCGCTTCGCCCAGATCCACGCGGCCGGCCCCGATTCGACCGCGGGTCGGTCCGCGCGTGCGTACCAGGGGCTGCTGGCGACCGTCCGGGCGCGCTCCTGGCGCGATGTTCCCGTCCTGACCGATTCGCTGAGTGCCGCCCTACGCCGGGGGGGCGAGCCCGTCCGGATCGCTGGGCGGTATGCGAGCGTTCTCACGCGGGCGCGCGACGGGCTTCAGCCGGACGGTGAGCCGCTCGGGCTGTTTCTGGCCGCGGAAGGCGTCCGGGACAGTCTCGAGAACCCGGCGCTGGCGGCGTCCCTCTTCGAACAGGTGGTGCAGCGGTTTCCGGAAACCGTGCTCGCCCCCAAGTCGCTGCTCGTCCTGGCAACGCTGCGACCCCAGGCGGCGGACTCGCTGATCGGCGTGCTCCGCGAGCGGTATCCCACGTCGCCGTACACGTTGCTCCTCTCCGGCCAGGGCAGCGAGGCATACGAGGTGACCGAGGACTCGCTCCGGAAGGCGGCGGCCGAGGCCGGTCGTCGGCGCGGTCGTGAAGAGAATCCGCCGCCCGGCCAGGCGAGTCGGCGGAACGCCCCGTGAGCACCACGTCCATCGCGGCCTTTGGAGCGACCTTCCAGAATCCCATCCTGCTGGCCGCCGGTACGGCAGGGTTCGGACGTGAGCTCGCGGGGACGATGGCCCTCGACGAGCTTGGCGGCCTCGTCACCAAGTCGGTGTCGCCCGAGCCGCGTCCGGGGAACCCTCCGCCGCGCGTCGCGGAGTTCCCCGGTGGGATGCTCAACTCGATCGGGTTGGCGAACCCGGGAGTCGAGCGCGTCTCGCAGGACGAGCTGCCGTGGTTGCGCGAACATCTGAAACGCGCACGCGTCCTGGTCAGCGTGGTCGGCGATACCATCGACGCGTATGCGGCAGTGGTTGCCCGCCTGACCGACGATCCCGCGATCACCGCCTTCGAGGTCAACCTCTCGTGTCCCAACACGGCACGCGGGGGGGAGTTCTTCGGAGCGGATGACGGCGTCCTCAGTGAGCTCATCACGCGATGCCGGGCCGTCAGTCGTCGTCCCATCATCGCGAAGCTCGCCCCCACCCTCACCGATGTCGCGCGGACCGCACGCGCGGCGCAGGCGGCCGGGGTCGACGGCTTGGCGGTCGTGAACACGATTCCGGGGACGCTGTTCCGCCAGGACGGAGGTCGCCCGGTCGAGCGCCTGGGCGCGGGCCATGGCGGCGTTAGCGGACCCCTGTTGCTCCCCGTCGGCGTGCTGGCGACACGTCGGGTGCACGACGCGACCGGGCTGCCGGTGATTGGGGTCGGTGGGGTGCGGTCCCTGCGAGATGTGGAAGAGTACGTGTCGGCGGGCGCGACCCTCGTGGGAATCGGAACCGCGGCGCTGGCGGATCCGCGACTGCCCGAGCGTCTTGCGCGGGAGTGGTCTGGTGGCTGAGGTCATTGTCGCGCTCGACCTTGATTCGGGCGCGGACGTCGAGCGGTTGCTGGATCGCATTCCCGGGCTGCGCTGGGCCAAGGTCGGCGCTACCCTGTTCGCCCGCGAAGGACCACCGGTTGTCAAGTTGTTGCAGCGTCGCAAGATCCGCGTATTCCTCGATCTCAAGTGGCACGATATCCCGCACCAGGTGGCCGGTGCGGTGCGCGCGGC
>CAYWNR010000595.1:0-2406 GCA_964459705.1 uncultured Gemmatimonadaceae bacterium
CCGAAGTGATCCCCTACGAGACGTTCAAGCAGTTCGGGTCCGAGCAGGCGGTGAAGGACGCCGGCAAGCTGCAGATCGAGGGGAAGGACTACGTCGTGGCGGACGGGGATATTCTTCACATTCGGTTTAACGTGTAGACCGACGGGCCGACGGGCCGAATGCAACTGTCGGGCTGGGCGTACTCCGCGTCAATCACCTGCCGGATTTGATCGAGAGATTCGCCCTTCTTCCAATGCAGTTGCCGCGCGGCGAGTTCACTCGCCGACCACGCAGGAGTCGGAAGGCCCGGACCCTGCACTTGTGCAGAGCTTCCTTCGGGGGACCACCGGACCGTATAATACCCCGCCGCGATCCACCCGTCATTGACGGGGTACCAACATCCCAACGCCGTGCCGTCGCTCCAGCCACGGACGTATCGGCGGCGATTTGACCGAGACCCTCGTCGGGAGGTATGACGTGCATTCCCAACCGGTACTCCCTAGCCGCCCATTCCGCTTCCTCGCGCCAGCCTGCCTCGCGCTCGCCGCCGCTCCCACGCTGCTTGCCCAGACCGGCCCGCTTCCGCGCGACCTCCAGATTCGGCTCGCGGTGCAGGCGGCTCCGCCGGCGCTGCAGGATAGCGCCACGGTCCAGGGCTATGACGCGTCCGGTGCGTTCGTCACGCTCCGCAAGGGGACGAACAAGCTGATCTGTATGGCGCCGAACCCTACGGCCGAGCGGTTCGAGGTGTCGTGCCACCAGGCGGATCTCGAGCCGTTCTTCGCACGCGGCCGCGAGCTGATCGCCCAAGGCGTCAAGGGACAGCAGCGGACCCGGGCGCGGTGGGACGAGATCACCGCCCGGACGCTGCCGATGCCTTTTGGAGCCGTGAACCACATCCTCACGGGGAGCGGCTTCGACCCCGCGACGGCCGAGATCCAGGATCCGTTCCTTCGCTGGGTCATCTACGTACCGGGCGCCACGTCCGCGACGACCGGTCTGCCAGAGCAGCCAGGCGGGCCGGGCGGGCCGTGGCTCATGTTCCCGGGGACCCCGGGGGCGCACATCATGATTACGCCTCCAAGTGGAAAGTGACACGTTCGTCGTGTAGCGTGTAGCGTAACTGCCTGCGAGGTGGAATTTCGCTGCACGCTACACGCTAAAACGCCACACGTGCACGCCGAGGCCCCCGACCTGGCCACACCGCCGGTCCGAGGGTAGCTTATTTGCCCGCTACGCGTGCTCCCAGCTTCCCACGAGGGTTCGGTTGACGGATGATCTGCAATCCCGCTTGGCAGAAAGCCTTGCGGGGCGCTACGAAGTCGAGCGCGAGGTTGGCCGGGGCGGCATGGCGACGGTGTTCCTCGCCCGGGACCAGAAGCACGATCGCGAGGTAGCGCTCAAGGTCTTGCATCCGGAACTGGCCGCAAGCTTGGGGTCCGAGCGGTTCCTGCGCGAGATTCAGATCGCCGCCCGGCTGCAGCATCCCCACATTCTCCCGCTGTACGACTCCGGCCAGGCCGGCACCCTGCTCTACTACGTCATGCCGTTCGTCGAGGGCGAGTCCCTCCGGGACCGGCTCGAGCGGGAGAAGCGCCTCCCCGTCGAAGACGCGGTGAAGCTCGGCCGGGACATCGCGGCGGCACTCGACTACGCCCACCGCCACGGCGTGGTGCATCGGGACATCAAGCCCGAGAACGTCATGCTCCACGAGGGCGAGGCCATCGTCACCGATTTCGGGATCGCCAAGGCCGTGAGCGCGGCGGGTGGCGAGCGGATGACGCAGACCGGCATGGCGGTGGGAACGCCGGCGTACATGAGTCCGGAGCAGGCTATGGGCGAGGGGGAGCCTGACGGCCGGAGTGACGTGTACAGTCTGGGTTGCGTGCTGTTCGAGATGCTGACGGGCGGCGCGCCGTTTACGGGCTCGACGCCGCAAGCGATGATCACGAAGCGGTTCACCGATCCGGTGCCGTCAGTGCGGGCGGCGCGGACGGAGGTGACGGGTGAGCTGGAGCTGGTGGTGACGAGGTCGCTAGCGCGGGAGCCAGCAGAGCGCTTCGACTCGGCGGCGCTGGTGGCGCAGGCCCTGGGGTCGCCGACCCTGATCACGCCACCGGCCACCGCGGTGGCCGCGCCGGTGACCCAGTCGACCAAGTCCATCGCCGTCCTCCCGTTCGCCGACATGAGTCCGCAGCGCGACCAGGAGTACTTCTGCGAGGGGATGGCCGAGGAGCTGATAAACGCGCTGATGAAGGTCGAGGAGCTGCAGGTCGCTTCCCGGACCTCGGCCTTCGGCTTCAAGGGCAAGGAACAGGATGTCCAGGAGATCGGCCGCCAGCTCAACGTCGGCAGCGTGCTCGGGGGCAGTGTGCGGAAGGCGGGGAACAAGCTCCGAATCACCGCCCAGCTCATCAACGTCGCCGA
>CAYWNR010000596.1:0-2398 GCA_964459705.1 uncultured Gemmatimonadaceae bacterium
CGCGTGCGCTCCTCCGTCTTTTCGATTGGCCCGTCGGCCATCCGGTGCCTCCGGTTTGGGAGTCCTTGAAATTAGCACAAGCGACAACGGCAACTCCCCCGTGGTGGTCGTTACCGTGGATCTCCACTCGGAGCTTGACCGCGCGGACTGGCAGCCGGTGGTCGAGGGCGAGGAAGCGTCGGGCAGCGGGACGTCTGGTGGCTCCGGCCCTCCTAGACCACGCACTCCAGGCCCGTCGGGCCACCGCCGACGGTTAACGCCGGTGCTGCGGGCGAGGTCGCCGCGCCGCATCGGTTCCGAACGGATACCGCACCACGGTCTCGACGCCATCCGAGTCGGCGGCGATGCCAAGAACGTAATCCGGGCCGATGTCCGTTGGCCTGAAGTGGGCCGGCATGGTCACGTCGCCCAGCCAACGCCCGTCGGGATCGAAAACGCTCCACACGCTCGGTACGAGCGATCCCATCGCCAACTCGCCACCCGCGGGAGCATCGGCCAAGTGTGGCTCGCGGACCCAGAGGCGTCCGGCGCGGTCCGCGATGATTCGGGAGTACGCCGGCACCTCGCTGGCGTAGGGATCGTCGCGCAAGTCTTGCTTCTGCTTCTCCGCTTCCGGTCCCGTCGCCTTGCCCCAGCGTTTGAACCATTCCCTCACATACGCGTCGATGTCGGCGTCCGTCACGGGCACGGGTGTCCAGCGACGGCGTACGATGCGCTCCACGCGGCCGTTGGCGGAGAGAATCTGAATCGAGTACTCGCCGCCGTAGCCCACCACCAGGGAAGGTCCGACAGCCGCAAAGACGGCGGTCGGTCCGAACCATGGAGGCTGCGGATCGTTTCCATTCATGGCCACCAGCAGGAACGGAACGGTCCCGAAACTGACGCGCGCCACCGTATCTCGGCCAATGGCCTCGAGCGGCATGGACTCGACCCAGCGCGTTCCCGCCGGTTTGCGCGCGGGATGGGGTAGTGACCCAACGACGACGGTCTGATCGCCGAGTACGGTGACGACGACCGTGATCCCATCGTCTGGCCCCTGCGGCGGACGGAACACATTCACGCGCCGCAGGAACTCGCCATGCGCATTGAAGAACGTGGCTGTCCCTGGCATGGACAGGGCAACCATCGTGTCGCCGGCCAACGTCGCCAGCGCGTCCAGCCGCCGGAATTCACCCGGCCCGCCGCCGCGACCGCCGACGAACTTGATGAACGCGCCCGTGCTATCGAAGAATCGCAGCTGGAGACTGCCGCCATCCGCAATCACGATCCTTCCATCGGAAAGACGGACCGCGCCGCCGACTCGGCTGAGCTCGTAGTTGGGCTCGGGGCGGTCGCCAATGACGAGCGTCGGCCGGGCGGCAAGTCCCGGCGCATCCTCCGGAGACCAGAGGGGCCGACCGTTCTCGACGATCCGTATGCCCGCGCTGTCGCGCACGCTGGGAGCGGCGGCGGATTCGGAGGCCCGCTCGCCGCAGGCGAATGTGGTGGCCAGCATAGCGAGCGCGAGCGTGTGGCGGAAGTCTATGGCCGACCTCCCGGTCGATGGGTACCGCCTGGCATGTCGGCGGTCTGGCTGGGGGCGTCATCTCACCAGTCGTACTGCTAATTGAGCGACGCTACCAAGGAACCTGCAACGCGGGTGGGAGATCCGCTAGCGCGCCCGGCACCCGGAGGAGCCGGTCCGTCAGGCAACGCGTTTGTCGATGCGGCCCTGAGGTTGCACGGTGGAGCGTGGCTCCGGAATGGAGTGCCGGCGACTGCTTGCGGCTCAGTCCTGCCTCGCCGCGCGCATGGCCCGCGAGACTCCTGCCGCCACAAGGGCCGCACCATCGTGCTCGTCCCCCGGGAGCATACGCAACATGTCGATGGCCAACACGCGCGCGTTCTCAACCAGAAGGACCCGCCAGATCACGAGTAGTGTGTCTGACTCGCCTCTTGAACCGACCCGACGACCATGTGATGCAGTGCCGGGATCCGTCCTGTTGACGGATCCTGCGGCCGCTCGCCCGGATCGTCGGGCAGCTACCGAATCGACGAGTCCTTTGAGCCAGAGTCTTCCTGAGTTCCCGCGGGAGAATCTGGGCGGTCTCACGAGGCCCCGTGACGTTCCTCGTGTAGCCACGGACTCCAAACGGCGAGACGCCTACGGTCATGGCGGCGTTCTGCGGCACGTGACCAGCCATGCTCGCGAGGGTGCTCGACACGAGCAGGACGGCTCGAATGGCAACTGCCGACCGCTCCGGTCACTAATTAGCTCCGTGATCTAGCGTGATCGCGTTCCGCGGCGGCCATCATCACAACTGCCGACCGGGCTACAACGCCAACTCCCCCGTCCCATCGGCCTGCGACACGTAGACCAGACCGTCACACCGCGCGCACACCACGTCTTGCTCGTCGT
>CAYWNR010000597.1:0-2394 GCA_964459705.1 uncultured Gemmatimonadaceae bacterium
CGCACCTCATGGCCGACGTCGAGCGCACCTGCGACCGCATCATCGTGCTCCAGGCCGGCCGGGTGGCGCAGTCCGGCGAGGTCAAGCACTTCACCAAAGAGACCGAGACGGTCTTCATCGAAGTAGACACCAACCGCGAGCAGCTCGTGGCCGCGCTCCAGCGGCGCGGCGTGGGGGTGACCCTCGATCATGGCGGTCTCACCATCGAAGGCCCCGACGAGTCGGTGTACGATCACGTGCGGGACGCGTTGGTGGAGGCGCAGGCGCCGCTCCGGCGGATGGCGCCGCGCCGTCGCGCGCTCGCCGAGCTGTTCCGGCGCGACGGCGACGATGCATTCGAGGAAACGCCATGACCGCGCCGGCTCGGGGCGGCACCGTCTTCGACATCGGTTACCAGCGCTACACCGGCGCGCGGGAGGGGCGCGGGCGTGGGCGGCGCGCCGTGTTCAAGGACGGCGTGCGAGCCGCCATGGGCTTCGGCCGCGGCGCGCGCGCCAAATTCCTCCCATGGACGTTTGTCGCCATTCTGTCGTTCATCGGGCTCATCATGGCGCTCATCGCCGGCGCGGCGGATCGGATCGGCGGGCCAGGAACTTCAGACCAGCTCCCGTCCCACGGCGACTTCTACGGCATCGCCTCGATCATCCTGTTCGTGTTCGCCGCGGTCGTGGCTCCCGAGCTGCTGTGCCGTGACCGGCGCGAGGGCGTGATCAACCTGTACCTGGTACGGCCGCTCACCGGCTCCGACTACGTGCTCGCGCGGTGGAGTGCCTTCTTCACGGTGATGGTCGCGGCGTGCTGGCTGCCGCAGTTCATCCTGCTGACCGGGCTCGCCATGGGCGACCCCACGCCCGTGCAGTATCTCCGCGACCATTGGCTCGACATTCCCCGGTTCCTGGCGGCCGGCGTCGTGATGGCGGCCTACGTGACGACGCTGGCCTTGCTCACCGCCTCGTTCACCACGCGGCGCGCGTACGCCTCCGTGTTCCTGGTCGGTTTGTTCGTGATCACGGTGCCGTTCACGGCTGGGTCCGCGTCCGAGATCGGTGGCACCGCCGGGCGGTGGATTTCGATGTTTAACCTCACGAACATCCCGGTGCACGTGAACGACGTCATCTTCGGCGAGGCCAGTGAGATCACCGAGGGCGCGCCGGCGGGCGAGTTGCCCAAGATGCTGCTCGTTGCCTGGTACGTTCTGTGGACGCTCGGACCGGGGGCCGTGTTGTGGTCGCGTTACCGGAAGCTGACGCCGTGAGCGGCGATCGCGCGCCCGTCATCCGGGTGGACGGGGTCTCCCGTTGGTTCGGCAGCGTGGTGGCCGTGAGTGACGTGTCGTTCGACGTCACGCCGGGCATCACCGGCCTGCTCGGACCCAACGGCGCCGGCAAGACCACGCTGCTCCGTCTGATCACCGGTCTCGCCGCCACGTCCAGCGGCACCGTCACGGTGCTGGGCGAGCCGGTGCGCGACAACCCGCCGCTCTACGGGCGTCTTGGCGTGATGTCGGAGCACGAGAGCGTGTACGGATTCCTCGAGGGCCGCGAGTTCGTCGAGCTGATGGGCCGGCTGCGCGGGGTGCAACAGCTCGAGCGCGCGGTCGACCGCGCGATCGCGCTGGTGGACCTGGCCGACGCGCAACACCGCCCGATGGGGACCTACTCCCGGGGCATGCGCCAGCGCATGCGCCTCGCGGCCACGCTGGTGCACGATCCCGAGATCCTGATCCTCGACGAGCCCCTGAATGGCGCCGACCCGCGACAGCGTGTGCACTTCCAGCAGCTGCTCAAGGAGCTGGCGGCCGACGGCAGGACCATCGTGTTGTCGTCGCACATCCTGGAAGAAGTCGAGCAGGTGGCGGACACGGTGCTCCTGATCGTCAACGGCAAGCTCGCCGCGTCGGGTGGCTTCCGCGCCATTCGCGCCGCGCTCAACGAGCGGCCCTACCACGTGCGCGTGCTGTGCGACGCGCCGCGCCAGCTGGCGTCGGCCGTCGTGACCCTCGATTCCGTAGATGCCGTGAACGTCGATCCCGACGGGGCGATCGTGGTGCTGAGCCGCAACGTGCGCGATCTCCAGATCGAGCTGCCGAAACTCGCGCAGGCCGCGGCGATCAGTTTGCGCCGGGTGGAGCCGCTCGACGATTCGCTCGAGAGCGTGTTCGGCTATCTGGTGGAGCGGTAGCGCGATGCGCTCGGTCTATCGCCTGACGCTGCGCCAACTCCTGGGCCGCTGGCGGCTGTCGATCATGACGGTGCTGTCGGCCTTGCCCGTGGTCATCGCCGTGGTGGCCACCCATTCGAGCAGCGCCCCCAGCGTGCAGGAATTCGAGGACGTCGCGTTCAGTACGTTGCTCGCCGGCTCGATTGTGCCGCTGGTGGTGCTCGCCATCGCCAC
>CAYWNR010000598.1:0-2391 GCA_964459705.1 uncultured Gemmatimonadaceae bacterium
GCATCGCCGATGCCGTTGCCCACCTGCGCGAACGGGCGGTCACCGATGTGGTGCTGCGATCCGACTGCCGCCAGCTCCGTATGGTCCTCGACGACGGCCAGACACTCCTGCTCTCGGTAGTCACGGACGAGCAGGGTCCGCCGCGGCTCGATGCCGATTTGCTGCGCTTGCCGGAGGATGTCACCGGCCAGCTCGAGGTACACTTTGATACCGATGGGGACTGACATGTCGGTGGGCTCCCCGATGGGGCGGGCGACTCGGCTTCGGTTCGTGGATTTCAAGTTCACGACCGAGCCGAACGGCCAGTGCCAGGCGCACGTCGGCCTCGAATTGAATCCTGGAGAGCGGTGGATTGGTGAGGCCGCGGGGCTGGCCTCCGATGCCGGCGAAATGCGCTGCGCCGCCGAGGCCACGCTCCGGGCCATCGAGCAGGCGGTGGCGGGTGCGGTGGCATTCGAATTGCTCGGGGTTAAGTCTGTGCGGGCCTTCGATACCGTGGTGCTCATCGTCTCCGTCGTGTCGCGCGCCAGCGGCCAGACGCATCGGCTGGTGGGGTCCTTCCTCGCCGACCAGGAACAGGCGCGCGGGGCGGCCCTTGCGGTGCTCAACGCGACGAATCGCTTGCTGGGGAACATCTTTTCTCGGGAGCTCGCGTGACGTTCCGGTGGCTGATCGTCGGCGTGGTGCTCGGCGCCGCCAGCGGGTGCGCCCGGGCGCCGCGGCCGGTGGAACCGGCGCCGCGCGCCGTCCCGCCCGAGGACCTCGCAACGGCCGGCGCGGGCGCGGACGACACGCTCGCCGCGGCCGTGGCGGATCTCGCCACGGGGGACGACTCCGCGGCCGACCGCGCGGTGCTCGATGCCCTGGCCGAGTTGCAGTTCGCGGGGGTCGACCGGAGGGGCGGTCCCGTTCGCGGGCAGCTCGATCCGACCACTGGCAGAACGACACCTTCCGAAGTCGCCCACCAAACGTCGCGCCTGTTCTCCGACCGGGCCGGCGGGCCGGCCAGCGTGACCGATGCCGCGCACAGCCTCGATGTCGCGTCGTTCGCGAACCACTCCCGCGTGCAGTACTACCTCGACTTCTTCGTCGGGCCGGCGCGCGACCGTTTCGCCATCTGGCTGGGGCGCCTCCCACGCTACGAGGGGATGATCCGCGAACAGCTCCGGCGGTACGGCGTGCCGGAGGACCTCGTCTATCTGGCCATGATCGAGAGTGGATACTCGAACACCGCGGTCTCGCGCGCGCGCGCCGTTGGGATGTGGCAGTTTATCGCGGGCACCGGACGGCGCTACGGGCTCACGCAGGACGCCTGGGTGGACGAGCGGCGGGACCCGTTCCGCGCGACCGAGGCGGCGGCGCGGCACCTGGCCGACCTCAACGCGGAGTTTGGGTCCTGGTACCTGGCGGCCGCGGCCTACAATGGGGGCGCCGGCCGAATCTCGCGAGGCTTGCAGCGGCTCGGGGACGACGTCGAAGGCTCGGATTCGGCGTTCTTCCGGCTGGCGGATCGACGGTATCTGCGACTCGAAACGCGCGACTACGTGCCGAAGCTGATCGCCGCGGCGCTCATCGCTGCCGACCCTGCCCGGTACGGCTTCGAGAGCGTGCCCCAGCTCGATCCGCTGCGATACGACGAGGTGCGCATCGCGGACGCCACCGGGCTCGACGTGTTGGCCCAGCTCGCCGACACCACCACGCGCGCCCTGGTGGAGCTGAACCCACACTTCGTGCGGGGCGTGACGCCACCGCACCGGGAGGTGGTGGTGCGCATCCCCGCGGGACGCGGGGCACAGGTCGCGCGGCGCTGGGCGGAAATGCCGGCCACCGAGCGCGTGACGTTCGTGACCCACCGCATCGCCAAGAACGAGACGTTGTCCGACATCGCCCAGCGATACGGCGTGAGTGTCAGCGTGCTCCGGTCTGCTAATCCCGGTGTGGAGCCTCGACGCCTTCGTATTGGACACACGCTGACCGTCCCGGTCAGCCGCGCGGCCCAGCGCGCTGTTGGGAAGCGTCCGTCTCGCACGGTTGCGCCCGCCGTGGCGGCGGGTGCGACGTACTACACCGTCCGCTCCGGCGATTCCCTGTGGGTCATCGCGCAGCAGCACGGCGTCCGCATCTCCGACCTGCGGGCGTGGAATGGGATCGAGGGGGAACTCCTGCGGGTGGGGCAGCGACTCCGCGTCGCCGCCCCCTGACACGCGCCTTACTGGGGCGTCGGTCCTTTCGGCACCGTGAGCCCCTCCAGAATCCGGCTGGCATACCCATTCGCGGGGTTTCCACCACGCGCCAGGATGGTCCCGACCCGTCCGGGTCCCCGGTTATACGCGAGTAGCGCGGTCCGCAGGTTGTAGTCGTACCGCTCCAGCAAATCCCGGAAGAAGCGGA